>CALXVW010000105.1 GCA_944392185.1 uncultured Alphaproteobacteria bacterium | reverse complement strand
TGGCAATTGTCCGGACCATTGCAGCTCACCAGCCGGTCCTTTATAAACCCCTGGTTCTCCTGACAGCTCCTTTTCCCTCTGCTTAACAAAAGACACCTTTACAAACAAAACAAGAGCGTACAAAAGGAACAGAATTCCCGGCACGATAAAAAACATAATTCTTCCATCCATAATTAGACCGGAATATTTTAAGAGGCTTATTTGACCGGATCCTCTCTATTAAACATAATTATAACTCCTTGAAACGACAGATTATATTATGAATTATCACGAGTCAACATCAAAAAAACTTACTTAATCAATTAATAAAAAACTTTTTAAGCAATACTTACGACTTACATTGCTTCAAACCCGACCCAAGTGGGCCGTGAGTTCCGCCTCAATCGACCTTTAAAAACAAAAAACGCCGTTAACGACGTTTTTTGTTTTTAATAATACCTACCGGAAGACTTATTTCCGGCCTTCTGATTCCAGACTAACCATGTTCATTTAGAACAACAAATTAATTCCTACGCGGTAAGCCTGATAGTCGTTTGAACCGAAAGCATAGTTACCGACCAACGCCATACCGGAGAAGAAGCCACCTTTTTCGAACTTACGAATAAGAGCAAGCCCTGTATCATGATAGTCGTCAATAAACAACTCGGAACCGGTATAGAACGTATAGGCATAAGAACCGTTCAATGCCCATTTATCGGCAAAATCCCAACGTACGGAAACACCATTTTTGAAAACAGTGTTTTGCAAATCATACTCAATTTCATAATCATCCACCTTCAGAGAATAATCACGAATATACCCGACCATATTGGTTAATCCATAAGTAAACTCTCCGACCGGCATCTGCAAATCACTGGTCAAAGTACCACTATACAATATTCCGCCGGAAAGCATATCTTCAGAACCGATGGCTCCGACACGCCCAGCGGGAATCAAATTCCATTTTACCGAGTTGTTATCGACAACCGGAATCTTCAATCCCAAACCAAGTTGCGCCGCATAAGAAACGGACCCCTCAATATCGGCATAAGTCAGTGGCATATCAAACAGCAAAGCATAACCGCTGTCCCCGAATTTAAATGTCTTTGCCAAAGGAAGCGAATAAACCGTAGCGTCCTTTGTATCTCCGTCAAAATCAAAGCTGTGCCGAGAGGCGTTTGGAGATATATAAGACACAAAATTTCCCAACACGCCGCCACCGGCACGCTGGAATGAAGTATCCGTCATTGTAGCCATTAAAGAATTTGGGTTACCTGCAACCATATCATATGGTGTTTTTTCGACACCTGCTTTTAAGATTTTTTTCATTAAGCCGTCTTTATTATCCTTAAGCCAATCTTTTAAAAGCTTAAAACTTTCCTCTTGAGAACCGCCGTCAAAAGTCAAATTATTAATATCGGCATCGGGAACATTAAACGTCAACACAGCGTTGTCATCGAAGGCCAAAGTCATCGGAATCCCGCGAAAGTCAATCTGACCAAAGGAGGCTTGAGTATCGTTATAACCGCTGATTATAGAATCCAAAGTACCGTCTTCATAACGGTCAAACAAATCAATAATAGATTCGAAACCTTGTGTTTCATCAATAGCTCCTTGTTGCAAATGCAGCGTAAACATATCTGCTTTAGCCTCATTAGCCAAGCACAAAGCAGTAGCAAGAAAAAGCGCCACACCTTTTTTGCTAAAAAATTTTCCGGCAAGATTATGCATATAAAAAGTTCCTTTCATTAATTTTAAACAAGCCCTGAGAAATTAATTTCCCGAAAAGAAGAAATAATATTAGAGGTCAAGGTTATTTTTGTATTTCTAACCGCCTCACCAATCGCTGATTTAAACGCTGACCAATCCGAAACAGCAACTTCTGTTGCATTTGCTTTGCCAAAAATTTCCACCACACCAAAAGACGCCGCCGCACAAAAAACGGGGCGTTTAATCAACACACTTTTACACCATTGGATAAGTTGGGTTATCGCTGTTCTTGCATAACACATGGAAATCTCCATAGCAGAATAGTCATCTGGCAGTTTGAGCATAGCCGTGACAGCCAACTAAGATAAGGTTATTTTATAATTTCTTATAAATCAAGGAAATTTCATATTTTTACCAACCTTTTTTTACACAATTAATATTTTTAAGTCTTGACAAGGAAACCACCGCTCCACCAAAAGTCCCAAAGTAGGCCGTCAATCGACTTTAAAAACAAAAAGCGCCTCTCAAAGGCGCATTTTGTTTTTAATGGTGCCGATTGAGAGACTTGAACTCCCGACCCACTGATTACAAATCAGTTGCTCTACCAACTGAGCTAAATCGGCATAACCTTTGCCTCTTATAAAATAAGCAAACCACCTTGTCAACAAAAATATACCGCCAAAAGATAAACTTCTGCAAAAAATATTTACAAACTTGCGCTAAACAGATAATATGACAAGCGGAGTTTATGATATGAAAGAATTACACCACCACCATAATGATACTGAGGCAATGCTCAAGAAAATGCCTTGCCCTCAGGCGTTTGAAAATGTAGCTGCCACTTTCGGGTTGATTGCCGATTCCTCTCGCCTCAAAATCTTATGGCTTCTGTGCCATTGTGAGGAATGTGTCAATAATATCGCCGCCGCCGTTAACATGAGCTCTCCGGCTGTTTCCCACCACTTAAGGCTCCTAAAACAAGCAGGTCTTCTCTCCAGCCGCAGAGACGGCAAAGAAATGTTCTACA
>CALXVW010000104.1 GCA_944392185.1 uncultured Alphaproteobacteria bacterium | reverse complement strand
AGATAACTTCCTCGCCGTCGGCGATGTGCTCTTGGCACCGATCGTCGATGATGACGTTAAAGGTAACGGCCGGGTAAGCCTTGTCCTCAAACGCCGGAATACCACTATCCATCTTCACTCGGTAATTGAAACCGAGTTTGTAGAGCTGGTTGGGTCCTGCGAACCAGAGAGACCCCATCTCCTTGGCCTTTTGTACTATCGCATCGTTACGATAGCCAACGGCCGTTGGATCTTCTGCCTTGGCGACGAAAGCAGGCTTTTCAGGCTTGGTATTGTCCGCCTTGATGAACTCGACAAGGACTTTCTTTGAAGTTTTGTCAATATTAACCACTCTTACAAAGGCTCTTGCAATACCTCGCGGGAACTTGCCCTCTTTGAGCGTTACCATACCGCCCTTGCTCAATTGAGCGGTCTCTGAGTCCTTCACCTCGACGATAATAACTTTTCCCAGTCTGAAAGGTCCCCACACCTTAGCGGAGATCTTGGCAGCCTCGGCGATTTTTTCCTCGCTCCAGGGAGCCATAGGATCCGTTGGCTGGGGCTTCTCAGCCTCGGGAATGACATTCAACGTCTGCGCCTCGTAGGTGCCCTCGTTCGTTTTAGTGAGACCGCGCACTTCAACCTCTCGACCTTCTTTGAGAGTTGCTTGCAGCTCTTCAGAAAGTCCTTGCGCCGGCTGGTAGACGGCGTAGGTGTTTTCCGCCAATTCCACTACCACACCTCGAGGGGTGAAAAACACCACACGCCCTTTTTGAGGTGTTCTGGCAAGAAGCCATTCCTGAGTGGGCTCAAAAACAGGCACACCATTTTGAATATCTGCTACCTGTGCAGTAATGAGGGTGCCTACCGGAAATTCATAATCCGGGGAGAGAATTCCGAAACATCCGCCGGTACTCCGGACGCGGATTGTTCCTTCATTACCTGACGGAATAACTGTTACCAGCATTTCCGTTCCAACCTTAAACAGGTTCGCAAACATCTGCTGAACCTCAAACGGTCTGTTCATAATCATCATAATTTTTTGTTTTTAAGTTATTTTTTAGTTTTACTTTATAATGACAGCCCTGTGGATCAGGAAATTTTATAAAAACTCCACAATAATAGCTGTTTGTGTTCTGCTCTTATAGCATAAATTCCAACACAAATCAAGCACAAAATTTGACAAAAACGCTAAAGCCCTATTTTATTGGCGGAAAATCTCGCTCCCGTAGGGAATCTCAGCCCCAATTCCTTGTTCCAGGACCTCGCCCCGTACAAAGCCCATCTCGCCGTTGTCTATCATCACCCGAGACCAGGCGTTGTCAGGCGTTTTGCCGGTCAGGCGCACCGTTGTTTGCGCCGGCAGCTCTTTTAAGACATCAAAGTCTTCGCCGGGGCCATACATTACCTTGGCTGTCGTTTGCAAATGGTATAGCTTTGAGATATCGCTCTTGTCTACCGGAATGCTCAAAATCTTGCCGACAACCACGTCATCAACACTATTATTCTCACCACCGAAGCGAACCTCTTGGTAGTAGTCTATCTCTTGTTTTTTGGAAAACCAATTCCAGAGCTCGCTCTCGCTCATATAGCCGCTGCCAAACGGAACCAAGGCCGCCGCCACAATCACCACCGGCACAATCAGTTGCACCGCCCGCAGGGCCGCCAAATTCCACGGTCGTGGGCGGCTCACCCGCAATTTTTGACTGCGGATATAGCCCTGCAACAATCCTTTTAGCCGTTCTCCGGCGTAGTCCAAAGCCTGAATGGCCGAGGCAACCGCCAAATCAGGCTTGCCCTGCAGCTGATAGGCCACAACATTATGCACCAATATTCTCAGACTTTCTTGCTCTGATAAAGGAGATTTCCAATCTTCTGCCAGAACTTTTATATTTTTCAAAAACGCTTTCGGGTGCCACCAGCCCAACAACCAATTCTCCAGACTGCCCAACATTCTCACTTGTAAAGCCTGCCGAAAGCCGCAAATTTTTAACTCTCTTTCGGCTCTATACTTCCAAATCATTCCCCGAACTTTGTTGAACCACAAGGCTCTTACCCCTGTATTGCCCTCATCATAGGCTCGAATATTTTCAAGTTCCGGATAATTATTTTCACTATAAACCTCTGAGAGCAAATCATAATCCAGGCGGCTCTCTTCATCACTCAAGACCTCATAAGCCTTGGCCAGAAGTTGAAATTTTTCTATGGCGTCTTCGGCCGTGTTGTGGTCCGGGTGCCATTTTTTGGCTAAGTCACGATAATTTTTCTTGATGATTTCCGCATTTGTATCCTCATAAACCTCTAATATGCGGTAATAGCCCAGTGCATCAGACATACATTCCCTCTCTTGTGGTTTCTGCGCTCTCTACTTTGATGAAAGCCTCTTTCTGATTTATCTTAATGGTGCCATTATAATCAACATCGTGTAAAGATTTCTTAAACAAATTCATTATTGCCGCACAAAAATCTTCCGTTTGCGGCAAAGAGGTGCGAATAACCAAATCAAAGCGCCTTTTTTCCGCAATGGAAAAACCATCAAACTGGAATGCACCCAACTTGGTAAACTCCGTATTAACCACAAACCTGATGCCTTGCGATTTTGCCTGTTTCTTCTTTTCTTCCTCTGGCTCCTTTTTTAGAGCTATTTGCAAGGGTTGCAACATCTGAGCGTCAAAAAACGGAAGCTCTATAATCCGCCACTGCGGCGTCTCCCGCACCAGTGACGAGACAAAGCTATCAAGCCTGGCTACCGTTTCCGCTCCTTTTGGGGTTTCTGTCGTTATCTGCTGGCTTAAAACATCTCCCAGCCACAGTTTGCTGTCTTTTTGCACTGCCGCCCGATAAAGCCCGTGCATATTTTGCAGCACATCCGCTTTCATGCCCGGAAGCTTTTGCAAAACAGATGCCGCCGTTTGGTTACTTACCTCATCGCCTTTTACTACCAGTGGCTCCAAAACCTTCAACAAACCCTGAAACCTATCATCTTTTGTTTGCAGGGCTTTGAGCAAAACCTCCGGCTCTATCCTTGCAAACTCTTTGGCCGGCAAGAGTTTTGCAATATCTTCCGCAAAACCTTTCAACCAAGACATCGGCTCAGATACTTGCGTATTTTTCACTTCCAGCTGCAAAATCGTATCTGCCGGCAGCTTTAGCGGCTGCTCGCTCCAAATTTTGCCCAAAGGAGATTCAAAAACCGTGGCGGTGCTTTGTTGTTGCTGCGTGGATATTTGGGCCTCAAAACTCTTGCCGCTCAAATTTTTGATGGTTTGGGCCAAATCCTGCACCAGGCCTTTTAGCTCTTGGGGTTTGGCGGCGGCCTCCGGCATTTGCCGCAATATCTCCTTCAATGGCTCCAAAATGCTCTTATCCAAGATATCTCCCTGCCCGAGGCCTTTTAGGGCTACCATAATCTCTGCCGGCGGCAGCTCTCTTATCACCGCCTCTTTTAAGGGCAATGGAAACTCAAGCTCAGACATCAGATTTTCAACCGCAGGCAAAACTTTTATCGGCTGAAACTCGGCTTGTGGCAATTTGTTGGTGATATTATTTATCACCTGGGCGGCTATTGATTGCTCTGTTTGTCCTGTCTGTCCCTTGGCCGGCAACAGCTGCAGGCTTCCGTCTGCCATAACTCTGGCCGCCACTACTCTTGGTTCTGTCCCTTGGCCTTCTAACTTTAGCGGCGTTTGCAATTTGATGTTTATCAGGCTCTCCTCTTTTCCTTGCAACACCATCTCTACCAAATCGCCGCTTTTGAAAGTATCGGTTTGGCTCAATATCTCCAACATCAAAACATCTCCGGGTTTCACCCCTTGCGGCAATTGCTCCGGCAGTGCCACACTCGGCTTCTCGCCCCCTGAAACAACTATCCCCGGTAATAAAGTTGAAGATATGATATTATCCATTTGCTAACAGCCTTTTGGCAATTTGTAGAACATCTTCCGCCGCCTCGGACGTCGGATAACGGTTGATTATTGAGCTCTGATTCCTTATCGAATCTCTTACTCTTGTATCTCTCCTGATGATACCTAATAGCGGCGGTGTGATTTTCAAGAAATTTGTGCAGGCTTTGAGCAAAATATCATATGTCCGCTCCCCCTCTCGCAAAGAATTAGCCTGGTTTACCACAATATTAATATCACTCTTGGGGTACTGCATGGTCATTATCTTGATAAATGCATAGGCATCTGTCAGCGAGGTCGGCTCATCGGTGCAGACAACGATTATCTTGCCTGCCATGCCAGATAAGATACGTATGGGCTTTTCTACCCCGGCTCCCATATCCAAAATAACTTTATCATACATACCGGCAACTGTGCTCAAATCCTCTCCCAGCACCTGCAGGCGCCCTATCGGCAGGCTTGCTAACCCTGCCGAGCCGGAGCGCCCGGCAATGACATCAAAATGCCCTTTGTCATAGCTATGAATCACCTGATTTAAGGTCTTGCTCCCGGAAATGACACTGCCCAAATCATATTTCACCATCAGCCCCAGTTGAATATCTATATTGGCCAAACCTAAATCACCGTCAAACAGCAATGTCCGCTGCCGATACAAACTCAAAGCATGCGCCAAAGTGATTGAAAACCAGGTCTTGCCCACGCCTCCTTTGCCCGAGGCAACAGCTATCATGTTGCGGCCTTTTCTGGGCGGGCGCGAAAGAGGTGAACGCGGAGCAGTTCTCAATTCTTCCCGATTTTCCATGGCTGACTTCTCCTTTATCTCTATCCTAAAATCAATCCGGCCACCGCTGAAGGCGTTATCGGTGCCAAACCGTTGGCGATTGATGAGCTGACACTGGCCGCGCACAAGGCCAAATCCAAACTGCCGGCAACGCTTAACATACTCCCGATACGGCGGGTTAAATCTAACCTGGTCGGCAACAACATTCCCGCCCCCAAATCTTTGAAAATCTCGGCAACCTCTATTGCCTCCAAAACATTGCGGCCGGCATCGGAAGTTAATATCTTATCACCCTTAAACGTATCTGAAAAAGCTGCAACCTTGTCAACCTCTCTTGCCACAAAAGGGTTTATTCCCGGGGTGTCTATGAAAACACGCTCAAAATTTTCACCTTCATCTTGCAAAAACTTATACAACAACTGCGGCTCTTTATAAAAATAAAAATCAACATTCAATATCTCGGCAAATGCCTTTAGCTGCTGATTGGCTCCGGCCCTGATATTATCGGTGCTGACAATGGCGCTCTTTATTCCCTGCAATTTTGCCTGCGTGGCCGCTTTGGCTATCGCGGTGGACTTACCAGAACCCGGCGTGCCCATAAACATCTGAAACTTATTTTTGCTCTTTAATAACGGGGAAAAATAAAAAGCTTTCTTTAAGGCCTCGGTTAAAATCTCTTTTTGATTCTTATTCCTGTTTTTGCTTGCCTCTTCCCGACAATAAGACAATATCCGCCATACAACTTCCTCTACCACTCCGTGGTAGGAAAGAGCTTGTCTTAACTCACTCTCATCAAAAAACTCTTTAGTCTTGACTTCTTTTATTTCTTCTTTCTCATTAAAGTCAAAATCAATCTCATCATCTAAAGCAGCCGTTATCTTCACACCTTCTTCAACTTTCTCCTGCGATAGAATTATCGCATCGCTCCCTAGCTCCAATTTAACCTGAAGCATGGCATCGTTGATATCTGCCCCGATAAAATTTTTGACTTTCATACCTTAAATTTGTCCTACCGTTTTTATCTTAGCTTTAGGATGAATCTCATTTTGCGACATAACCACCGTTAAGGGTCTGAAACGCTCGATAATCGACCTCACAAACGGACGTATGGCCGGGCTGGTCAGCAACACTCCCGTTTCTCCTTTAACGGCCAGCTCCTCCAAAACCGTGCGAACCTTATTAATAAACGCCTGCAAACTCGATGGTGCCATCGCCAACTGACGATCATCACCCTCGCCCACAATCGCCTCGGCAAAAGCCTGCTCCCACTCGGGTGAGAGTGTCACCAGCGGAATAACGCCAAACTCATTGGCATAGGCATTGGATAATTGTCTGCTTAATCTGGCTCTTACATGCTCGGTTATCATCATCAAACTGCGGGTTGAGGTAACCGCCTCTGAAATACCTTCCAAAATTGTCGGCAAGTCTCTGATAGAAACTCTCTCCTGCAAAAGATTTTGCAAGACTCTTTGCAATGCTCCAAGGCTGATTTTGCCCGGTATGAGCTCTTTGACCAATTTCTGATGTTCTTTATCCATTTCATCAAGCAGCTTTTGCGTCTCCGCATAAGACAAAAGCTCCGGCATATTGTCTTTTACAAGCTCCGTAATATGTGTGGTGACAACCGTTGCAGGATCTACAACCGTGTAGCCTCTGAACATGGCCTCTTCTCTATATGAGGGATCTACCCACATGGCCTTGAGCCCAAAAGTCGGCTCATACGTATTTTCTCCGGGCAGGGTTATCGGCTCACCATGCGGGTCCATAACCAGCAACTGTGTCGGCCGCAGTTCTCCTTTGCCGGATTTGACCTCCTTAATGTAAATATTATATTCATTGGCCTCCAACTGCATATTGTCTTGAATGCGAATGGAGGGCATTACAAACCCAAGCTCGGAGGCTAAGGCTCTTCTAAGAGCTTTTATTTGGTCCGTTAACTTGCGGTTGGTCTCTTCGTTAATCAACGGCAATAATCCATAACCAATTTCCAACCGAATCAAATCCACCCTCAGGGCATTGGCTATCGGCTCGTCTGCCGCTTTGGCCAATTTTCCTTGCTTTTGCTCCTGCTCCATAATTGCTTGCGCTTGGGCAAGGGCTTCTTTTTGCCGTTTATCAAGGTAATAAGCCGTAACTCCTGTCAAAGCTGCAAGTAAGAAAAACGGTATCGCCGGTGTGCCTGGTATCATTCCAAGTGCCACAGCCAAAAAGGCACTCATTCCCAAAGCTTTCGGATAGCTTGCAACTTGGTCAAACAAGACTTTGTCCGTAGAATCTGTCATGCCCGCCTTGGAGACCAAAATACCGGCAGCAACAGATACAACCAAAGCCGGGACTTGGCTCACCAAGCCATCACCTACCGTCAATCTGGTGTAGATATCACCTGCAGAGGCAAAGCTCATGTCATTTTGCACCATCCCAATGATAATACCGGCAACAATATTGATAAACGTTATCAGCAATCCGGCTATGGCATCTCCGCGTACAAACTTGGAAGCACCATCCATGGCTCCGTAAAATGAGCTCTCTTTTGATAAGTCTTCTCTGCGTTTTTTTTTTTTTTTTTCCGTAATCAACCCCGATGAAAGGTCTGCATCTATGGCCATTTGCTTACCTGGCATGGCATCTAATGCAAAACGAGCGGCAACTTCGGCAATACGACCGGAACCTTTGGTAATTACAATGAAGTTTACCAATACCAAAATTGCAAATACAATTACGCCGATGACAAAATTATTTCCCATAATGAAACCACCAAAGGCCTTAATGACCTCACCGGCGGCATCAGGTCCTAAATATCCCTTTGAGAGAATCAGCCTTGTAGAAGCTAAGTTTAAGGCCAAACGGTACATGGTCGTTATCAAAAGTACCAGCGGAAAAGCACTGAACTCTATCGGCTTTTCAATAAAAATCGCCATCATCAAAACAAGGCATGATAAGGTTATCGAAAAGGCCAAAGATATATCCAACAACCAAGCAGGCATCGGCATAATCAAAATAACCAACATTAAGATTATGGCCAGTGCAAAAAAGATATCGCCCCGCTTGGTGGAGCCAATCAGCATGTCCTTAAAAGACTTCTTAAACAAATTTGAACTCGGTGCTGCCATAACCTAATCTTTATCCCAATGTTGCGGGAGGTACGTCATACCCCTCTTCCTGATATTGTTTTAATTTATTTCTCAGCGTGCGAATCGAAATACCTAAAATATTGGCCGCCGTGGTACGATTACCCAAAGTATGCTTTAGAGTATCTATAATCAACTTTCTTTCCATGCCGGCAACAGTTTGCCCCACTGTCGGTGTCTCTGCTGTTTCTTCATGGTGGGAGCTCTCCGGCAAAACAACTTCAACCTCATCTCCGGCAGACATCAAAACCGAGCGATGTATCGTATTTTCCAACTCTCTCACATTGCCTGGCCAGTCATAAGACATCAAGGCTTTTTCAGAGGCTGCTGACAAATCTTTCATCGGCAAATCATTTAACTCTGAATATTTCTTGATAAAATGCTTGGCCAAAACAATGATATCCCCCGGGCGATCTTTTAAGTCTGGAATATTCAAGCTTATCACATTTAGGCGATAATATAAGTCCTGCCGAAACGTGCCGTTTTTGACCGCCGCTTCCAAATCCCGGTTAGAGGTCGCTATAATCCTGGTGTTTACTTTTATCGGCGCTTTGCCCCCTATACGATCAATCTCTTTTTCTTGAATCGCTCTTAATAACTTTGCCTGGATACCAATATCCATTTCCGATATTTCATCTAAAAGCAGAGTGCCTTCCGAGGCTTCCTCAAACTTACCGATACGTCTGGCAACCGCTCCCGTAAAAGCTCCTTTCTCATAGCCGAAAAGCTCTGATTCCAATAATGTTTCCGGTATTGCCGCGCAGTTTACCGCCACAAATTTCTTATTGGCCCGCTTAGAATTATCATGAATAAACCGTGAAAATATCTCTTTACCGGTTCCCGATGAGCCCGTTAGTAAAACACTGGCCTCAGAAGGGGCTATCTGTTTGGCTACTTTTAAGATATTTTCCGTTTTTTTGTCACCATATATCAAGGCATGATTTTCTCTGGTGGCTGCGGCTAAAACCGCCCCTATCAATTCCGGATCAGGAGGCAGAGGGATATACTCCTTGGCTCCGGCTTTTATGGCTTTAACCGCCAATGAGGTGTCATTGGCAACTCCGCAGGCTACCACCAAAACATTGATACGCTCTTTTTCCAATGAAGATATAAATTTATAAATGTCTAATTTGACATCCATCATTACCAGCTCTACGGTCTTGCCGCCGCGCAAAATCTCCAGCGCTTTAGCTTCCGTATCTGCCAAAGAAACCTGACCGCCCTGGGCTATGGCAATTTTACTCGCTGCCCCGATCTGGCCTTCTAAGGTGCCGACAATTAATATCTCCATCTCTTTGCCTTATCCTATTTATTATTTGATTTTACAATCTCTGTCATGGTAATGCCTAATTTGTCATCCACCACAACAACCTCTCCGCGGGCTACCAAATTGTTATTTACATAAATATCTATGGCCTCGCCGACTTTGCGATCAAGCTCTATGATAGCTCCTTTGTTCAACTTCATCAGCTGGCTTACCGTCATATGAGTCTTGCCCAAAATCGCCGATACCTTGACCGGAATATTATATACTGCCTCCAAGTCACTCGTTGAGGTCGGAATATCAAAATCCTCCACGCCGCTATCTTTTCTCAAAATCGGCTCATCGTCCAAATTTTGTGTTTCTTTCATCTCATCTAGTTCCAAATTTTTATCCATTGTCCCTCTCTTTTATTGGTTTAATATATTTTCTACTTTTTCCAAAACTTCTTCCGTGTTTCTTTCTACACCGCCGTTTCTCCACTCTACTCGGCAATCACTTAATCCTAAATTGATATCCTTATGTACGGAAATCTTACCCTCGAAATCATTCTTTTCTGCCAATTTAGACAGTTGCGGTGCTATCTCTGCTGCCATGTCCGGATGGAAACTGAACGATAAGTTCTTCTCCCCTCTAAACTTGGAAAAATTGTCGATCAAAAATGCTTCAACCTCTTGCTTGGCAACTCCTGCTTCCAAATTCGGCAATATTTTTCTTACTAATTCTACTGCAAATTTTAAGGCGGAAGCTTCTGCTTCTCTCCTGTTCTCTACATCTCCGCTAAGCAATGCCACCAGTCGAGTATTTATTTCTTCTAAAGCTGTTGCCTCTGCCTTTTGCAATTCCGTTGTTGCTGCGCTAAATCCTTTTTCATAACTTTTTTCTTCCGCCGATTTTACCGCTGCATCCAGCTCTGATTGCGAATAATTCGGCTCTTTCGGTTTCTCGGGTTCTTCTTCCTTTTTAGCTAAAACTTCTGTTTCTTTGTCTTCCTGACTTTCTGCTTCTTCCGTTTCTTGCTTTATTTCTTCCTCTGCTAAAGTTTCCTCGGTCTCTTCTTCTATATCAAGAGGCTCTGCAACACATTCATCATCGTTGCAGGATATGACAAAGTTATCAAACATATATTTCTGATACTGTGCCACCAACTCTTTCTCCTACTAATAAATTAACTCGTCGCTGTCCTTGCCCTCGCTTACCACAATCTCACCGGCATTGGCAAGATCTTTCGCCGAGGTAACAATATATTGCTGAGCCTCCTCAACATCTCGCAGACGAACAGGACCCATCGCATCCATATCTTCTTTGATAATCTTGCCCGCACGTGAAGACATATTGTTGAAAAATAGCTCTTTGATTGTTTCCGAGGCTCCCTTCAAGGCAATTGCAAGTTTATCCTTATCAATATTGCGCAGCAATACCTGAATGCCTTGGTTATCAATTCTGATAAGGTCTTCAAATGTAAACATCAAAGACTTAACGCGCTCAGCACTCTCACGATTGCGCTCCTCTAATGCTTCCATAAATCTGGCCTCGGTATTGCGGTCTAACGAGTTGAAAATATCAGCTATCAACTCATGCGAATCGCGGCGTGTGGATTTAGACAGGTTGCTCATAAATTCTTTACGCAATGTTTTCTCCAAACCATCCAAAACTTCTTTTTGAACCGAATCCATCCTTAACATACGCATAACGATTTCCATCGCAAAATTCTCAGGAAACAACGCTATAACTTTGGCTGCATGTTCAGCTTTTATTTTTGATAAAATAACGGCAATCGTTTGCGGATATTCATTCTTTAAATAATTGGCCAAAACATGCTCGTTGACGTTGCCAAGCTTATCCCACATCGTACGACCTGCCGGACCTCTAATCTCTTCCATGATAACCGAAACACGGTCTTTATCTAAAGCTTTGGCTAAAAGTCTTTCCGTACTCTCATAGGTTCCTATCAAATTTCCGGTGTTCGAAATTTTATCATTAAAATCTGCTACCAATTGTTCTACAACATTTGAATTAACTTTGCCTAAACTGGCCATAATAACCGATAATTCTTTTATCTCTTCATCGTCCATCATTGCAAATAATGCTGCAGATCGCTCCTCGTCCAATGACAACATCAAAACGGCTGCCTTCTGCTGACCCGAGAGGACATTGTAATCATCTATAACATTTTGTTTCATTTTCTTAGCCCTCTCTAGTTATCATTGTTATACAGCCAGGAACGAAGAACGTTAACTGCCGCTTCCGGATTCTTCTCTACCAAATTGTTGAGTTTTTTCAACGATGATACTTTTACCCTACCGTCAACTTTGTTTAAGTTTATCAGCTCGTCAACATTTTCATCTTCCTCATTTAAGAAATTTGACAACAGTAGGTTATCATCCTCATTGCCGCTTAATAACTTATCCGCCGTATTCTGAGGCGATGGCTCAAATACATTGTTTATTAGCGGACGAATTACAAGCAGTATAACCAATACGGCAACTATCGCAACGCCCAATCCTTCTGCCATACGCAGCAACTCAGACTTGGTAAAGCCAAGATATAAAACTTCTTCCGTCTCTTCTACTTGCGGCATAAGGCTGGCAAAGCGCAAGTTCTCTACTTCTACCATATCACCCCTATTGGCATCATAACCCACTGCTGATTTGACCAAGGCTGTTAATTTATCCATTTCTTCCGCCGTTCTTGGACGATAAATCATTTCGCCTTTGTCATTTTTCTCATAAACACCATCAACCAAAACCGCCACCGTCAGGCGCTTCAATGTCCCTGTGTTCTTGACCTTATTGCGAACAATCTTGGAAATTTCATAGTTAATGGTTTCCTCAACTTTTGAATTTTGATCATACACTCCGGAATTTGATGTTACCGTATCTCCGTTGGGTATGTTTTGCGCAACACTTACCGGAACCGCATTTTGAGTACTGGCGCCTTGCTCACTTATCGTTGCCTGTGAGCGAACAACTTGACCGTCCGGATCATAGAGTTCCTCATTGGTTACAACCTCATCAAAGTCCATCTCTATTGTGACTTGCGCCTGCGCTCTGCCGGGGCCGACACTCTTTTCCAACAAACTCTGAACCTTCTCTGCTAATTTGCGCTCTTGTTCTATACGCATCAGCTCATTGTTCGTGTTTTTTTGTTTCTGTTGTGTTGTTTCATCATCATTGGTCAGCAAATTTCCCGCCGTATCAACAATTGAAACATTTTTTACATCCAACTTTGGCACCGCTGCCGCAACCAATCTCTGAATCGACAAAACTGCTTCCTGGTTTAACTTTCCTTCTCTGGTCTTAATGACAACAGAAGCTGTCGGCGTTTGTTCTTCTCTTGAGAACATCTCTCTCTTTGGCAAAACCAAATGCACCCTTGCCGATTTAATATTATCCACCGAGCGAATCGTCCGTGCCAGTTCGCCTTCCAGTGCTCTGATTAAATTTACGTTTTGCACAAAATTGGTAGAACCTAAGGCATCTGTATTGTCAAAGACCTCATAGCCGACATTGGAGCCCTTGGATGCTAAAGCCAACTCTGCCGTATCTACACGCATTCGATTAACATCTTCTACAGGAACCAAAACTTCCGTTCCATTTTTGACTAATTTATATTTTACGTTTTGGCTCTCAAGACGTGCTACTATTTGCTTGGCATCTTCAAGCTCCAAATCTGTGTACAATACGCCATATTCGGTCGAGTGCATTTGGACGCCCAAATACACAAAAAAGCTTATCAAAAAGATAATGATTCCGGCAATAGAGGCTAAGCGCCCCGGTGACATATTCTTTAATGTTTGTAGTATATTATTCACTAGATTCCCCAATCTATTGTAATATCTTAGATAAATCAAAATACGCCCACAAAGTAGGCAAATTTTTCCCCATTTATTTATTCTTTAACTTAAAAATCTGATTTGTGAAACACATATTTCAACATATCCACTGCCTGCTTTTGAATCGCCAACCCCGACCTTTCTGGGCCGGGGCTGGTTGTTTTAGGAAAAATTTTGCTTATTCTAAGCTTTAGGCCTAGGTCATTCTGGTTAATTCATCCAGCATCTCATCTGCCGTCGTGATAATCTTGGTCGCCGCAGAATAGGCTCGCTGGGTGATAATCATGTTTGAAAACTCTGTGGCCAAGTCTACCGTTGACTGTTCCAAAGAGTTTGATGTTACTTCTCCGGCTCCGTTGGTATTAGCCATTTTCAACAATGCTTGACCAGAATAATCTGTCTCTATCCAAGCGTTACCCGTTAGAGCACTCATTCCGTTCGGATTAGAGAAGGTTGCTAACGGCAATATTGCTATCGGACGGGTCTCGCCATTGTCATACAATGCCGTTACAACACCACTCTCATCAACACTTACACCGGCATAACTTCCGAATTTGGCACCATCTTGTTTAATGTAGTTGGTGTTGAAATTACCTGATAAACTGGTTAAGCCGTCATTTGTACCAATATTACCCATGATTAAGCTTATCGGTGTTCCCTGGCCATATTCTCCGGTCATATTCTGTGCACCGTTGGCCCACTCAATATCCATCGAATCGACGAAGAAGTATTTCGGCGTACCATCGGCATTGAATTTTACTGCCGGAACAATTGAACCAGATTCAATCTCAGTGTTGTTGACCTTGAAACTGTTAGACAGTGTAATTGCTGTGGTGGTCAAATCTGCAAAAGTCGTATTGTCGCCATTGCGGCCGGTACCGGCAATAACATCTGCAGCCTGACGGAAATCTATTGATAAATCAGAACCAGTTGAAGTCGGAATAAATTGTACCGAAGTGCCACTGGCAGAAACACGACCAGGTTCGGTGATGTTGGCTTTGATTGCACTGGCAACCAAATTTGCCAACAATGTCGGGTTGACCGTGCCATCAGTGTTCAAGGCCTGGCGAATATTAATTTCGTATTGACCCGGATCAGCTTGAACAAAGCTGTATTCCTGATCGTTGATGCTGAAAGTCGAATCCAGATAGTCTGCCAAGGTGGTGCTGGTGAAGCTTACGGTGGCCGTATTCTTTAGCTCATCATCAATTGCATCAATGGTGAAAACGCCTGTTGCAACACCTGTGTCATCAGGGTTTACTGCTGACTGGAGGCATGCAAGAGTTTTGCTGGCATTAATTGTTAGAGAACCGCCTCCGACTGATTGTTCAATGAATATTCTGTTCGAATCGGCGCTGAAACGGTTGGCTCCGGGCATATTGGCTTTGATGACTTCTGCAAATTTTTCTGTTAAATCGCTTGTAGAAACAACACCACTAGAAATATCAACTTTGATGTTTCCAGGTTGTGCATCACCTCTCGGAGTACTAACAAACTCAAAATTAAAAGTTTGCCCGGTCTGATTATCCGTAATTGTGATAACAGAACCATTGTCAGGTATAGAACTGAATTCGAGTTGTCCTGCGGCGTAGTAAATATCTGATGCGGCATCTTTAGAGTTTTCTCTGGTTCCGCTCAGGCTTACTGTTGCTGCTCCGCTCGGCAGAGAAGCCGACATTCCCCAAGTGCTTGAACTTTCTTTGGTAAATGTTAGATTCATATTGCTGGCGTTGCCCAAACTATCATAAATCAGCGCATTGACAGAGTGGCGACCACCGGCTGTTGGGTTGGAGGCGCTGAAAATCGGATCTCCTGACGGGAGGTTTGCTCCAAAGCTAATCTGCTGTGTCGGTGATGCTGATCCGCCAATCGTTGACAGGTTGATTGGTTGAAGGTTGCGCGAATCCACAATGTTATCGTTAATATAAACGGTGTTGCCCTGAGAATCATAGTAGGCCTTCATATAGTTGATACCATTGATATTAACAACTGTGGCGTTGGCATTGCCATCCCACGGCAGTAGTGACCAACCTTGCAAATAAAAGCCTGAGGTGTTTTTCAGATAACCATTGTTATCAATATCAAAGTCACCGGCACGGGTATATGCCCAAACATCACCTTCACCAGGATTGGCCGCAGAGTTTACAACAAAGAAACCATTACCGCTGATAGCCAAGGCCGTGCTTGATGAATTTGCGGCCAACAAACCTTGCGCGCTAATTCCCTGCTTGGACACCGGTTGTACACCGCCCGGGGAATAATGTGAACTTGACGTTTGCTTGGTTACCAAAGTTGAGAAGGCAACCGAATTGTTTTTATAACCTATAGTGTTTACGTTGGAAATATTATCAGAGATGGCTCCCATCGCGGTAGACTGGGCGGCCAAGCCTGAAATTCCAGATTGCATTGCACCAAAAATACTCATTTTCTTTCTCCTAAAACTTTTATAATTATATTATTCTTGTTTTTTGGGTTCCTTCTGAACCTTCATTGTCTCCGGTATTTTCTCCTTCCTCACTTTCTGAGCCGGAACCACTACCGGAATTAATCTTATCAAAATAATCATCATTACGCATGGTAAGAATATCGCCAAGACCTGCTGTTACAGCATCGCCAAGTCCAATGTAAATACCGTTTTCATCACTGGCCACACCCGTTACTTTACCAAATATCGTCGTGGTAACCGTTGCCTGAGCTTCGCCGTTGGCAACTTTCGGATTTACAATAATCTGGTAAGCCCCGTCTTCCAGTTGGTTACCATTACTGTCTTTACCATCCCAGGTAAATTCATGAGTTCCTGACGTGGTCTCCCCTGATGTTGTGTAAACAACATTGCCGCTCATATCCTTAATGGTGATGGTGGCTGAAAGTACGTCTTTATTGAACGTATATGTCGCCTTGGCTTTACCGCCGTCTAAAGGCATAACATCGCCCAAAACTTGTGCGGTCTTACCAATATAAGAAACGGCCTGAGCTCCAAGATTGGATAGATTCAAACTCAACAATGTGTCTAATTTACTATTGGTTTGAATTGCTTGCTCTACGCTTGAATATTGCACCAATTGATTGGTAAACTCTGCCGTATCCATCGGATCCATCGGATCTTGATACTTTAATTGCGTTGTTAGCAGAGTTAAAAATGTATTCATATCCGCAGATAAGGTCTGACTGCTTGAATTGGTCTTGCTTACTCCGGTCTGAACAGTATTGGTAATTGCGCTAATATCTGTTGCCATGGTCGTTCTCCCCAAATATTAAACCTTGATATTTAGCCCCTGAGCCGGTCTCCATTCCAGATTGTCGTTACCGGCCAGTTCACTTTCGGCATCGTGCTCCATGACGCTGCCGATAAAATTGCGAAGCTCGGAATTTTTATCTTGTCCACTCTCGCTCCCCTCGCGAAAACTAAAGCTCAATGAGCCGGAATCCATATCAAAACCAGCCTCATTGAAAGCTTTTTCCAAGCTTCCGGCTTCTTTTTGCAATATTTCCATCGTTTCCGGACGGCTTGAAATGATGTGGGCATGTAATTTGCCGTCTTTGGAAATTTGCATTTTTACCTCTATATGCCCTAAATCTTCCGGTTTTAACTTAATTTCTATCGTATCGACACCCTTAACGGCTGATTTGGTTATATTTACTTTAACCTGATCTATAACCTCTTTGCTCATTCCCTTATATACGTCGCGGAAAGAAGTTTCGCTTGTCTGAGCCCTGCCTTCTGCTTTAACGTTTCCGGCCAGAGACGCAGTACCAAGTGTTGAATTATTTGTTCCTACAGAATTAATTCCCTCAACAGATGAAACTTTGGCATTTTCTGCTCCACTCAAAGCGTCTGTGCTTACATTGGCTGCAGATACCGCTGCCGGATTAGCCATTGTTCCCGTCTGAGACTGCGCAACATTAGTCGTTTGAGCTTGCTGAGACTGTCCTTGATGTATATTTCCCAAAATTTGCGGCTGTTTATCTGTAGCAACCTTTTCTTTCAGCGCTGAAGCCACAATCTCGTCCAAAGCCACTTTATCTTGAACAACCGCCTTATCATTAAGAAGGGAATTTTTTTCCTCCTTAACATCGACCGTAACTTTCACCTTTTGGCCTTCCTCGAGTTTAGAATCTAAAACCTCTGCCTGAGAAGCCAACACATCATCGGTGAACGCTACTCCGCTCTCTGACAGATTTACGCCTTTTGAAACCATCCTCAGTTTTCCGTCTTCATCCACGCTCACTTCAACAGAAATAAGGCTTGCAAAATCTTCTCCCTCCTGAGGCAGAGCATCAAACAAAACACCCTGTTCCGAGGCTTGCTGCATTTTTGCAACAAGCTCGCTCCCCTTCATGGAAACAACCTCTCCGCTGTTTTGATCCAAAACCTTAACCTCAGGCATTTGTGCAAGGGCATTCAAATCTACTTCCACCCCGGGAACCAGCATTACTTCCGCCCCATTTATAACGGCCACCGCCCCTTCTTCTGCTGCCTGAGAAAGCGCAACTCCAGACTCTGCCGCTGCTTGTTCAGCTGCCACCGGCGCTGCCGCTTCGGCAGCCACGACCTCATTTACTTCTGCTGGCTTGGCGCTCTCTGTCGCGGGCACGGTTTCCTGCACAGGAGAAGAAACTTCTTTGACATTTTTTGTTTTTTTACGCTCTTGAAGTTTTTCCGCTCTCTCAGGCTTTGCATCTTTTTCAGGACGAGCTTTGTTTGCGTCTTTATCTTTCTTTACATCTGAACGATCAACTCTTTCAGCCGCCTTATCCTCTGCGGCAGAAGCCTTCTCAGATACCGTCACATCATTTTTATTATTAGGGGAAACCATCTCTCCTACTTGACCAATCAAGTCAGAAAAACCCGTGCCCAACGTTTGTCCGGAAGAGACACCCGCTACTGCTTTTGCAAACAGGGCTTGAATTGTTGTTACATTATTTACGTCTTTAATTTCCATGGCTTTCCACCTGTAAAAAATTTTACCTATGAATTTATATGCAAAATGCGTGCCAATTTTATTCTCTTCCTACATCTTTGCAAAAAACTTTAATATTAATCGGCAACTATTTTCATGCAAAAATATCATAAAAATCATGTTTTTATCTGATTTTTTGCTTATTTTTGGTAAAAAATGTAGATTTCTGTTGTTTTTTTGCTCAAAAAGCGCTACCAATGAAAAGAATTTATTTTTGTTATAAACTTAAAGAAAGCGAGAAAAAGACTCATGTCTACACCTTTAGATACTAAAGTTATCGGCAAATTAGCCGAGATTCTTGATAAAAATAACTTAACCGAGATTGAATACGAGGATGAAGGCTGTCGTATCAGCCTTAGCCGCAACACACAAAATGTTGCCGTTGCTCCTGTTCAGATGCCGGCCCCTGCACCTGTTGCCGCTCCTGTTGCCGCTCTTACAACTCCGGCTGCTCCTGCAGCACCTGTCGCTGCTCCGGTCGTTGAGGAAGATTATTCTAAGAACCCCAATGCTATCAAATCTCCGATGGTTGGTGTGGTCTATCTTTCTGCCGATCCAAACTCTCCAAATTATGTTAAAGTCGGCGACAGCGTTAAAGAAGGTGATATTGTTTGCTTGATTGAAGCTATGAAAACATTCAACCCCGTGAAATCCCACAAAAGCGGAACTGTTTCCAAAATTTTGGTCGCTGCCGGAGATCCGGTTGAATATGGCGAACCTTTGGTGATTGTTGAATAATATTTAGGATTTGTACATGTTTGAAAAAGTATTAATTGCCAATCGCGGTGAAGTTGCTTTACGTATTCACAGAGCTTGTCGGGAAATGGGTATCAAAACCGTTGCCGTCCACTCCGAGGCCGATGCCAACGCTATGCATGTTCGCTTGGCTGATGAGGCCGTTTGTATCGGACCGGCTCGCTCCGCCGATTCTTATCTAAACAAGTCTGCCATCATTTCTGCCGCGCTCATTACCGGTGCTGATGCTATTCATCCCGGATTTGGCTTCTTGTCTGAAAATGCAGACTTTGCCGAAATGGTTGAATCTCACGGCATCACTTTTATCGGCCCAACGGCTGAACAAATGCGCTTGATGGGCGATAAAATTACTGCACGCAAGGCTGCCGAAGAGGCCGGCCTGCCGGTAACTCCAGGTTCTCCTGCTTTGGAAAGTGTTGAACACGCTAAAGAATGGGCTAACAAAATCGGATATCCGATTATTATCAAAGCCAAAGACGGTGGTGGCGGCAAGGGAATGAAAATTGCCTTTAACGATGAGGAAATCGGCGAAGCTTTTACTATGGCCAAAGCTGAAGCTAAGGCTTCTTTTCCTAGTGATGTTGTCTATATGGAAAAATATCTGCAAAAACCTCGCCATATCGAAATGCAGGTTTTGGCCGATAAATACGGTAATGTTGTTCACTTGGGTGAGCGCGACTGCTCTATTCAACGCAACAACCAAAAAGTTATTGAGGAAACACCCTCTCCGGCCTTGAATCAACAACAACGCGAGGAAATCGGCAATATTGTTCGTAATGCTATCGCTAAAATCGGCTACACCAATGCCGGAACACTTGAGTTTTTATTTGAAGACGGGCGTTTCTATTTTATGGAGATGAATACTCGTTTGCAGGTGGAACATCCCATTACCGAAGCTGTAACGGGTATTGACATTGTTAGAGAGCAAATCCGAATTGCCAGCGGCGCTCAGCTTGGCTATACTCAAGATGATGTTACTTTTAGCGGACACGCCATCGAGTGCCGCATAAATGCCGAAGATCCGGAAACCTTTGCTCCATGTCCTGGCAAAATCACCGAGTGGCACGCTCCGGGGGGGCTTGGCGTTCGCGTTGATTCTGAAATCTATTCCGGATACAGTATTCCACCCTTTTATGACAGTATGATTGCCAAACTCATCGTTAGCGGCAAAACCCGTAATGCTGCTTTGATGCGCTTGCGCAGAGCTTTGGAAGAATTTGTTATTGACGGGGTTAAAACCACTATCCCGTTGCAGCAAGAAATTATCTCTCAGGCAGAGTTTATTGATGGACAATACAATATTCACTGGTTGGAGAAATTTATGGCTCAAAAAGCTGGCAAAGAAATATAATTTACTTCATTAAATTCTGCCCTCTCAGCTGCACAGAGAGGGCTTTTTTATATCTTGTTTACTTCATCAATATAATAACGTACATTAGTACCAAATGTTTGACGAATATATTGACTCAACTCGCTCGGCTTGGGATTATAACGTTCAGCCTCTCCTTGCGCCTGCAAAATCTCATCAATTTTCATCTTTTCTTCCAAGATACTTCGGCGATCAGCCGCTCCGAAAGCTCCTCGAACAGCTGCCAAGTTAAACATAACATGTGCCGTATAAACATCCTTGGTATACTGCTCTCCAAGAGCCAAAATATTTCCAAGAGACATCATCGCTTCCACACTTCCCTGTGATACAGCTAATTTTAAATTCTTGACAGCATTTCCGTAGTTTTGAGGATACCCCAAACCATTCATATAAATTAACGCTAAAATATATTGAGCTTCATCAAATCCTGCTGTCGCTGCATCCCTAATCAAGGGCGCCGCTTTGGCATAATTTTGCGGACGAAGTTTACCTGTATAATACGCATAACCTAACATAAATTCTGCTGTCGGATTTTTAGCCTCAGCCGCCTTTTCAAAATAATCCATTGCCAAAGAAGGATTTTTTTCTGCGCCATTGCCACTGATAAGAATAAAGCCTAAATTTACAGCGGCTTCTGCATTTCCTAAATTAGCTGCTTTTTCAAACAAAATTGCAGCCTTGGCAGAACTTCTACTAACCCCTATACCGCTATAATAAAGGCTACCTAAATTATTTAGACCGACGCTGTCATTTTGCATAGCCGCTTTGGCATAATATTCAAATGATTTGTCATAGTTGACCTCTGCGCCATTTTCGCCATAAAGGTATGAATAGCCCAACAAAAGCTGTGCATTTACATCTCCTTGTTCAGCCAATTTGATTGTTTGCTCCAATGGAGTTAGACGTTTTTCGTCTGCCACCGTTAACTTTGCTTCTTCTTTTTTAGGTCTTTTAAAATTAAGAAAAGAAAATATCCCATTTTCTTCCGTTTCTGCCGGAGCAGATACATTACTTTCAGCTTCTGTTGTTCCCTCAAATAAAGAAGAGAGGCTGCTTTCATCTGCCGCATGGGCCAAAGAAGCCAGCATTGTACCAATGACGCAGCTCAAATATATTTTTTTCATTTATTTTCCTATAGTAAACTCTTTTGCTTTTTATTATTAAACGACTCATTTTTTTTTGCAAGAAAAAAGGCAGTGCCTTTGCATGACACTGCCTTCTTGCTGTTTGTTACTCTTAACCCTATGCTTAGAACAACTGCAGTACTGACTGTGCAGCCTGTGATGCCAAAGACAGAGAGTTAATTGCCAACTGCTGTCTGGTTTGCAGAGCCAACATATTAGCACTTTCCTCGTTCATATCGGCCAAGGTCA
>CALXVW010000103.1 GCA_944392185.1 uncultured Alphaproteobacteria bacterium | reverse complement strand
AAAGCTTTCAGGCTTTCCCAAAGAAAGAGTTATTGGTTCCGGCACGGTTTTAGATACTTCACGTTTCAGAACATTGTTAGGCTACCATTTGGGTATTTCGCCCAAATCAGTTCATGCTAATGTATTGGGAGAACACGGCGACAGCGAGGTTTTAGTTTGGTCTAACGGCGACGGCGGCACGGTTCAGATTGAAGAACTTGCCCGCATGGAAGGGCGCCCTCTAACCCCGGAGATAAAAGCCACGATTGATGACTGTGTGCGCAATGCCGCCTATAAGATTATTGAAGGTAAAGGAGCAACATTTTATGGCGTTGCCGGAGCTTTGTGCCGTATTTGCCAAGCCATCACCACCAATGAATATGCGATTTTGACAGTTTCTTCCCATCACGAAGAAGTTGAAGGCGTCAAAGATGTTTGCATCTCTATGCCAACGGTTATCGGTAAACGCGGTGTTCACAGCGTAATATTCCCGAGGCTATCGGAAACTGAGCATCGCGATATCAAGTTCAGCGCCGAGAAGATAAAGCAGTATTCAGAAGAAGCTTTAGCGCAAATAGGTTCAAAATAGCTTTTTGTTTATAAAGATGAAAAAAGGCTCCTCGAAACGAGAAGCCTTTTTATTTTAAGCAATTTCTAAAAAATTAGAAGTTTACTTTAGCTCTTACACCAACAGTGTAGTCACTATCAAATTTTGGCAAGTCATTAATAGCATAGCTATAAGGTCTTGCATCAACATTGTTTCCGGCTATGTAATAATCTCCGTATACACCCAAAGCCAAGTTTTCAACCGGGTAATAATCAACCTCTGCCTGAGCATACCAAGCGTTTGCATTTTTACCATCGGTATTGAAGTCATAGCGAACACCGGCATCAACAGCCCAATCACCGGCATATTTATGAACACCGGCAAATGCGCTTTGATAGAAAGCACGATCAGCATAATCAACTTGTCCTTGGAATCCATAAGAAACATAAGGAACCAAGCCATCACCCATGTCATAGCCGAGTTTAACCTCACCGTTTACATATTTCAGCCATCTATGAGGAGTATGATGTCCTAAATAATCTTTCGGATCGATGGTATAATAAGAAGCTTTAACTTGGCTCAAAAAATTACCGCTCTTCATATTGTAAGCAGCACCGAGCTCATAATCAAAGTTATGATCGTTATTAAAATAACCTTCGGTATCAAAATCATTACCGAGAACACCAAAAACGGCCAAATTATCTGTTACACCGTAAGCAACCTCTTCTGCGGCGCGCCAGGCATCACCTTTAAAATCATTGTGATCAAACTCTGCACGACGATAATCTACTTTCGTATCAGAGGTGAATTCACCTTGACCCGGCAAATAAAACGGGTTGGTCAAATCAGCAGCCATAGCCGAACCGGCAAACATAACAGCAGCTGAAGCAAGTAACATAGTTCTAAGTTTCATGAAGACTCTCCTTATGTTGTTTAAAAATTCCATCCAAGCATTTAGCCCTTCCGGATAAAAAACAGTGTATTCAATAATTATTAATAAATCAATAACTTATATTTTCGCTATTAAAAGTTTAACAAGTTCCTTGCGTTCTCAATGTTTTAAGGATATATTGTGCATAAATCTTTATGGGAAAAAGAAAAAAAATGGCAAAAATAATCACCTTTGGTTGTCGAATTAACGCCTATGAATCAGAAATTATGAAAGAAAAATTCTCTGGATTCGAAAACCTTATCATCATCAACACCTGCGCCGTCACCAAAGAAGCGGAACGCCAGTGCCGCCAAACCATTCGCAAGCTTCGTCGCGAAAACCCTGATGCCCGCATAGTTGTAACCGGCTGCGCGGCGCAAGTATCTGCGATGAAATTTGCGGCCATGGAAGAAGTTGATTTGGTACTTGGCAATAAAGAAAAAACCGAGATAGAGAAGTATATCAATGCACCATTGCTAGAAAAGACAATTGTTGGAGATATTTTTGACTATGATAATTATGACCATTTTTTAATCACCGGCTTTGAAGGACGACACCGTGCTTTTGTTCAAATCCAACAAGGCTGCAACCATCGCTGCACCTACTGCATTGTTCCCTACGCCAGAGGCGCCAATCGCTCTGTTCCGGCCGAAGAAATCATCAAACAAATTCGTAAGTTATTGGCAAAAGGTTTCAAAGAAATTTGCTTGACCGGCGTTGATGCCTGCTCTTGGCAACCCTCTTTCAGCGGCTTGGTAAAACAGATATTGGAAGAAATACCGGATATTCCCTCGCTACAGTTTGGCTCACTGGATCCGGCCGCTATAGATGATGAATTTATCAGGCTGGTAAAAACCCATAAAAATATTGCCCCGCATTTTCATTTTTCGATTCAATCTGGGGATAATATGGTATTAAAAAGAATGAAAAGACGTCATTCAAGAGAAGATATTATTCGGTTGTGCAAAAAATTAAAAGAGGCCAGAGCAGATTCGAGCTTTGGGGCAGATTTCATATGCGGTTTTCCGACCGAAACCGATGAACAGTTTCAAAATACCGTAAAATTGGTAAGAGAAGCCGGAATTAGCAAACTGCATGTATTTCCTTACTCTGAACGCCCCGGCACTCCGGCAGCCCTAATGCCGCAAATTCCGGTAGAAATAAGACGAGAAAGAGCCAGAATATTGCGCCAAGAAGGAGAAGTAATAGATGAGTAATTGGTTTTCCAAATTAGGTTTGGGCCTAAAAAAATCCTCCACCCCGCTCACCTCTGGTTTGGGCAGTATTTTCAGCAAAAAGAAACTTGATTCTTCCACCTTGGAGGAATTGGAAGAACTCTTAATTTGCTCAGATATGGGAGTTACGGGCAGTAATCAAATTATCAAAAACTTTTCTGCACAAAGAGTAAATAAAGAAGCAACAAATGAAGATATTCGCCAAACTTTAGCCGATTCCTTAGCGGTAGTATTAAAAAGCTGCGAAAAAAAATTTGAGTTGGGAGATGCAAAACTCGTTGTTATTATGATGGTCGGCGTCAACGGCGCCGGCAAAACAACGGCAATCGGGAAATTAGCGGCAAAATTTAAAGATAAGAAGATTTCGTTTATTGCCGGAGACACTTTTCGTGCTGCTGCCGTAGAGCAACTTTCCGTTTGGGGAGAAAGAAATAAGATAAGAGTTTTTAAAGGCACTCCCGGATGTGATGCCGCAGGGTTGTGCTTTGATGGCTTGCAAGAAGCCCTAAAACAGCAAGACGATATTGTTTTCATCGATACGGCCGGAAGACTACAAAACAAAACTAACTTGGTAGAAGAACTTCAAAAGGTTGTCAGAGTCATAAAAAAGGTTATTCCGGAGGCTCCGCACCACACACTGCTGTGCCTTGATGCCACCACCGGACAAAACACTCTTGACCAGGTTAAAACTTTTAAGAACATGGTAGATATCAACGGATTAATAATCAATAAGCTTGATGGCACCGCCAAAGGCGGAATTTTAGCCGCCATCGCTACAGAAAGCCCTACCCCTGTATATTTTATCGGTGTAGGCGAAGGAATAGACGACCTGGATGAATTTAATGCCAGCGACTTTGCCAGAAGCTTAATGGGATTGAAATGAGAAAAGGTTACTTGTTTTGAACTTTGATTGTATCACAAATTACAGGTACTTTTTTTAATTTTTCCTCTAAAGAACGAGCGGCAATAATCAAATCATATTCGAGTTGTCTTTGAGCAAAATAGCCTGTTTTTAAGTCAAAAAATTTACAAAGCAAAACATCTGTCTCCGGAGTAATTCGGCGCCTACCGGAAATAATTTCATAAATTCGCGTCCAAGTCACATTTAGATAAAGTGATAACTCCATGGGAGAAAGAGCATTTTTAGCACAAAGCCGCTTAATTTCCTCCACACCTTTATTTATAACAACCTCTGTTTTCATTTGAATCTCCTAAAATACGCACATGACAAGCAATTTTGAATAATGTAAATAATATCGCCCCTCGTAAACAAATAATATCTTCCCTTGTATTATCGCCCCTCGTAAACAAATAATATCTTCCCTCTTATTATCGTCTATCGATAGGCGATAATATAAAACCATATTAGGAGATATGTTGGCAAAAGTCAAAAGTTTTTTGTTTTTCACATGGCAGCAATTCTGTCCTTAACAAAAATATTATTCACTTCTATAATGGCTTAAATTTTTTTAAGGATAATGAAATGGAAGATTTATTAAGTTTTGCCGCTACCGGTGAAAAACAAATACCAGAATTCAGTGTCAGTGAAATCTCCGGCGAAATAAAACGCTTTGTAGAAACAGCCTTTGCCAAAGTTCGCGTCAGAGGTGAAATTTTTGGTGCTAAAAGAGCTGATTCGGGGCATTGGTATTTATCCTTAAAAGATGAAAATGCCGTCCTTTCTGCAGTTATTTGGAAAGGATCGGCCATGCGCCTTTCCTTAAAACCCGAAGACGGACTTGAGGTCATTGCCACCGGCAAAATAACGACCTTTGCCGGCAAATCTTCTTATCAGCTTATTATTGAAGATATAGAAGTTGCCGGAACCGGTGCACTATTAAAGCTGTTGGAAGAAAGAAAAAAACAATTTGCCGCAGAGGGTTTATTTGACACGGCACACAAGAAATCTCTTCCGTTTTTACCACAAACAATTGGTGTCGTCACCTCTGCCAGTGGCGCTGTCATCAGAGACATTATTCATCGTATCAGAGACAG
>CALXVW010000102.1 GCA_944392185.1 uncultured Alphaproteobacteria bacterium | reverse complement strand
TATCCGCTCCTCGCTTGGCATATTGCCATTATGAGCAACAAACCATTCATCGGTTTTGGCACTTGAACAGGCGCCCAAAAAACAAGCAAGACAACAGCTTATAAAAATTTTGTTGGTTGACATATGTTAGTCCTTGAAGTTATATCCTAAATTAAACGTTAGCTCTTTATATCATAAGGAAAATATTTATGCAAAATCTTTTTTCTTATCCTTTAACACTTGATGATCTTGGCTCCGGCACAAAATCTTACCATATCAAAGCAACGCCTATCCAGCTCAAGTTTATTGCTGAAGTTCTGAAAGTTGAAAAAATTGAAACTTTTGAGGCCCAAATCACTCTCAACTTCAATCATAAGGCTCACAGAATTGATGTTAAAGGAATCGTTAATGCCGATGTTGAACAAACAAGTGTTATCTCTTTGGAAAAGTTCATAAAACACTATTCACCCGAATTTGAAATCTTTTTTGATACCGAACTCACTGCCGCACAGCTGCGCGAAATGGACTTTGAGTTTGAAGACGAGGTTCCGGATATCTTGGAAAACGGACAATTAGACTTGGCCAGTATTGCTATGGAACAACTGGCCTTGACTTTGGATGATTTTCCAAGAAAAGACGGTGAGGTTTTCTCTTTTGCTTCTGAATTTGATGAAGATGATACACCAAAAGAGAATCCTTTTGCCGTTTTGGCTAAACTCAAGAAATAACACCATATTTAAAAAACTCTTGCAAATTCTTAAAATATTGAGTAAAAGATTTTCAGAATTTCGCAAAAAAGACATTTTATTTAGTTGATTTTAAAAACTAGATGGTTTATGAATGTCGCTTGAATTATAAATAACTTAAATCAGAGTATAAGAAAATGGCTACACCTAAAAAGAAAACTTCTAAGTCTCGTCGTAATATGCGCCGCTCCCATGATGCATTGACTCCCAATGCTTATATGGAATGCCCAAATTGCGGTGAGCTCAAAAAGCCTCATAACGTTTGCCCGTCTTGCGGTCAGTACGACGGTCGTGAGGTTGTCACTAAAAAAGTTGCAGACGCTGAATAGTTTTTCTGCACCACGCTCCGAGGTCTTATGCCCCGGAGCTTGTTTATATTCGAACGGAGCCGGTTTTGTCTATGAATAATCTGGTTATTTCTATCGATGCGATGGGGGGGGATAATTCCCCCCGAGTCGTGATTGAGGGGTTGGCTATTGCCGCCAAAAAGAATCCTGATGTCAGATTTATCCTTTTTGGCGATGATGCAAAGGTAACCCCTATCTTGAACCAATTCCCCGAACTTAAAAAAGTTTGTGAAGTCCGCCACACTAATGAAATGGTACATAATGAGGATAAACCTTCCCAGGTTATCCGCAACCGCAACACCAGCATGTATATGGCAATTGATGCCGTCCGCAAAGGCGAAGCTCAGGCTATCGTTTCTGCAGGAAATACCGGTGCTTTGATGGCTATTTCAAAACTCGTTTTGAAAACCATTACTAAAATACACCGTCCTGCCATAGTTAGCATTATGCCCCATAGAAATGGCAAATATGTGATGCTTGATTTGGGGGCCAACACCGAGTGCAGCGCCATTAACTTGGCTGAGTTTGCTCTTATGGGCGATATTTTGGCCAAACACGCCCTTGGTATTGAAAAGCCCAAAGTTGCTCTCCTAAACATCGGTGCAGAGGAAATGAAAGGCAAAGAAGAAATCCGCCAGGCCGCGCATATGATTAAAAACTCCAAGATGAATCTTGATTTTCACGGCTATATTGAACCGCATGAAATTCCCAATGGTGTCGCCGATGTAATTGTGGCTGACGGGTTTACCGGCAATATCGCACTCAAATCTATTGAAGGAACTGCTAAATTAGTGGTTAGAATGCTTAAAGATGCCATTAAAAGTTCGTTCTTGGCTAAATTAGGCCTCCCGTTTATGATGGGCGTGATGCTCAAGGTCAAAAAGACCATGGACCCTCGCCTTTATAACGGTGCCATGTTTGTCGGCCTTAACGGGCTCTCCGTTAAAAGCCATGGCGGCACAGATGCTCTAGGTTTTTCTGTTGCCGTTAGCAATGCCGCCAACTTGGTACGTCAAAATTTTGTTGCGACCATCCGCGAAGAAATTGAAAAAGTTGATCTCGATGAATTATCTCAGGAAGCTATCTATGAAGTGTATTAGATCTAAAATTATCGGACACGGCCACTATGCGCCTAAAAAAGTTTTAACCAATGATGATATGGCCAAAATGGTCGAAACCAGTGATGAGTGGATTACTACCCGCACGGGGATTAAGGCTCGCTGTGTGGTTGAAGATGAGTTTACCTCTGACCTTTCTGTTAATGCGGCCAAAATGGCTATGGAAAACGCCAATATCTCGCCAGAAGATATTGATGTTGTAATTTTGGCAACCGTTACGCCCGATAACACGACTCCGGCAACGGCTATCAAGATCAGCGCCATGCTCGGAACCAAACCCGGAACTCCCGCTTTTGATATTTCTGCTGCCTGCTCCGGTTTTGTTTATGCTCTCACCATGGCTGATAATATGATTCGGTTGGGTCAAGTTAGAACTGCCCTTGTTATCGGTGCTGAAACACTTTCTAAAATTACCGACTGGACAGACCGCAACACCTGCGTTTTGTTTGGCGATGGTGCCGGCGCCCTTATCTTGCGGGCTGAAGAAGGAAACGGTGACGCCGCTGACACCGGTATCCTGTCAACAACCATTTACTCTGACGGCTCTCACTATGATACTTTGCGCACCACCGGCGGTGTTTCTACCACTCAAAATGCCGGTTTTGTCATGATGGATGGCAAAGAAGTGTTTAAGTATGCCATTAATGCCTTGGCTCAAGGAGCTGAAGAAGCTATGAAAAAAGCCGGTATCTCCTCTCATGATATCGACTGGTTATTGCCCCACCAAGCAAATATCAGAATCATTGAAGGTGTTGGTAAAAAAATGGAATTGCCTGAGGAAAAAGTTATTGTCAATATTGCCAGACACGGCAACACCTCGGCCGCTTCCATTCCACTTGCTTTGTCTGAAAAAATGGCTGACGGCACCATTAAAAAGGGTGATATGGTGGTTTTGACCGCCATGGGTGCCGGCTTTACTTGGGGCGGTGTGGTCGTTCGGATTTAAAAACAGAAAAAAGCTGTGGATTAGCTCTTGCATGCTTGCTGTTTTTGGTATAACTATTTTACCCAGAAATTTAATTAAAATAAACATTAATGAGGATTGAAATGAAGACAATTACCCGTGCCGATGTTGCTGAAACCATTTATGAAGAAATCGGTTTATCTAGAAAAGACTCTAATGATATCTTAGATATGATGCTCGATGAAATCGTTAAAGAGCTCAGCAACGGAAACGATGTTAAGCTGTCTTCTTTCGGGACTTTTTCTTTGCGTGACAAAAAAGAGCGCTCCGGCCGCAATCCTAAAACCGGTGTGGCTGCCGTTATCAGCTCTCGCAGAGTTATCTCTTTTAAACCTTCTCAAACAATGCGCAAAATCATTAACGCTTAAAGGACTATCTTATGGTCGTCAATAAAAGTAAGGCCGCATTCAGAACCATTGCTGAAGTTGCCGATGAAATCGGTGTCGCCACCCATGTTTTGCGGTTTTGGGAAACAAAATTTTCGCAAATTAAGCCGATGAAGCGCAGCGGCGGGCGCAGATATTATCGTCCGGATGATGTTGAGGTGGTTAAAACAATCAAGCATTATCTCTATGACAAGCGCTATACGATTGAAGGCGTGCAAAAACTTTTCAAAGAAAAAGGGCTTAAAAATTTGGTCGGAGAAGAAATTCAAAAAGACTTTTTTGAGACCTCTCCTGCCACTGAGATTGATGCCAACGCTCATGAGCTTCTGGCTTCTCTCCAGCAACAGCTGGCGGCGATGAAAGAAGAATTGGCCGAGGCCCTAAAAAAATCTCAAAACTAACAAAAACCCCGAAAGAATTTTCTTTCGGGATTTTTGTTATACTTCAAAAAAAATAAAAAAGCTGTTGCATAAAAAATTTATTGTGATAAATAGTATTTTGCTTTTGATAGAAAAGAGCATCGGGACGTAGTTCAGTCTGGTAGAGCGCTTGCATGGGGTGCAAGAAGTCGGAGGTTCGAATCCTCTCGTCCCGACCAGATACAAAAAGACTGCCTTCAGGGCAGTTTTTTTGTACCTGTTTGGCGGGCGCAGGATTTGGACCTCCGAAAAGGAGGTTCGACTACAAGCGAAAGCGATACGGGGGTATCGCGGTGAGCGTTAGCGAATGAGCGCCAGTGCAACTCAAGCGAAAGCGCAGAGTAATCCTCCTCAATCCGACCAGATATAAAAAAACCTGCCCTTGAGGCAGGTTTTTTATATCTTCTTGGCGGGCGCAGGATTTGGAGCCTTCTATTCTAGTAATCCAGAGGGTTGCCGCCCATGTCTATTCTTAACTGATAGGTATCATAGAGAATTGTCTCTTTGGTTAGGAGATCTTCTTCATTAAACTCAAAGACATCACAGACTTCAAACGTGGTTGAGCGGCCGTCTTTGGTTGCCCAATGATAGGTAAAGTGCTTTATCATGGTCGGCTTGCCCTCGGTGCTTATCAATGTGTTGTGAGGTATCTGATAGGATTTTTCTACATCTGATAACGTACACATCTTTTCAAAAAAAATCCTTGGTTCTATCCACCCAAGCAACGGCGAATATACCTTTGCCTCCGGTGTAAATAACCGACACAAGCCGTCAAGATCATATTGAGCTAGAGCCTGCATATATTGACCGATAATTTCTTCATATTTTTCTTTTTTATCCATTTCTTTTCTCCTTTTACTTTTGATTATTTTCTTTTCCCTGTTCAAAAAAATCAGGATATAAAACTTTTTTCCCCCTTTTTTATTAAAACATCAGTGCTTATATCTCTCCTTAAATTTAGAGGAGATTTGTATCATGTTTAGACACGCTCATAGAGATTGGAAAGAATTTATCAACGCCATGTGGAATTTTTGGACCAGCCAAACCGGAGCTTTTATTCTGGCTGTTTCAGGTATTGCCGTCGGGTATTACATTTTCTACATTAGCCGTCCTATTCTCAAATATGAGACTGAGACCATTCCGTTTATATCGTCGCAAAACCAAAATGAATATAAGGTCAATGTCAAAGGCCAAGAATATGATGACCTCTATATGACCAGAATATACTTGCAAAATAAAGGCGCGGGAGCGCTTTCAGGCAAAGATGTTTCTAAAATCGGTCATGACCCTATTCGCATTGTTATCCCCAAAGATGCCGGCGTGGTTCACTATAACCTTGATAACACCGCCACCACCAAAGCTATCACCGCCGGTTTGCAGGAGGTCGGAGGCAATCTTGTTATTGATTTTGACTACCTCAACCCTGATTATCAAATTGCGGCTACTCTTCTCCACCAAAACCCAAATGCCGAATTTTCCGTGCATGGAAGTGCGCTTAATGTTAATGAAATAACCCGTGAATGGAGCGACAAACAGCTCAAATTCTGGGGTATCTTGGGGCTTGGCATCCTCTACTTTATCTTGGTTTTAGTTTATATCTATAACCACTGGTACAGACCTCGTAAATTGTGGAGAAGGCTTTAATTTGATCTAACGTTGGATTATTTTATTGACTTGCTTGCAAATTAAACGCAAAATAAGCTCAGTTTTGATACTTTTTATGAGGAGAGATAAATGAAAAAATCTTTATTTTCCGCTCTTTTGGCGGTTGCAATGCTTAGTGCCTGTGCCATTGACCCTTATACCGGTGAATCTAAGGTTTCTAAAACCGCTTGGGGTACCGCTATCGGTACTGCCGCAGGTGCCGGAATCGGTGCTTTGGCCGGCGGCGAAAAAGGTGCTCTTATCGGTGCCGGTGTCGGTGCCGTAGCCGGTGCAGGGACAGGTGCTTATATGGATATCCAAGCGCGCAAACTTCGTGCCGAGCTGGTTGGAACAGGTGTGCAGGTGAAAGAGGTTGACGGCCGCGTTTATCTCATTATGCCCGGAAATATCACTTTTGATACCAATGAGGCTGTTATTAAATCAAATTTCCAGCCGGTGCTCGACTCTATTGCCAAAGTTATTGTTGAATATGACCAAACCATGGTTCAGGTCTATGGCTATACCGACAATACCGGAAGTGCCGCTACCAATAACGCACTCTCCTTGCGCAGAGCAAATGCCGTTTCCAACTATTTGCGTTTGCGCGGCGTAAACGGTAACCGCATTATCACAGACGGTTTGGGCTCTTCCAACCCGATCGCTTCTAATGCCACTGCCGCCGGACGTGAGCAAAACCGACGCGTTGAAATTGCTTTGATTAATCGTTCTTAGGTTTTATAAATCTTGCTTTACAAAAGACCGCCTTGTCGCGGTCTTTTTTTGTCTTGATTTTTGTCAAAAATCATGATACTTTGCGGCCATTAAAATCAATTACTTAAACATTATTTATTATGGAAGCTCTAGCAATTACAATTGATGAGGCTATGGTGCTATTTAATGAGCCCAATGTCTCGCATCGAATCTTGATGACAATCGCCGTCAGAAATGCTATTGAAACGGCCATAAGAAGAAAATCGCTCTACGCCTTTCGGGCGCCCGGGCTCACCTTTGCGCAGCGAGAAAAGATCCTCGCTGAGGTCAAGCAAATACTTGATCATAGGCCTCAGCCGACATCGGCCTATGAAAACCTTAAAGCCGATATGGAGCAGGTTAGACAGTATGAAAAGCAGTTTGATACTGTCGGCTGGTTTAAGAAGCTTTCTCTGGCTGTCAAGCTCAAAGCCCTCAAGCAAAATGAATACCCCCTGGGGGATGTTCTGCGAGGGCTTTTCTGTGAGTTCAAAACCATCAACCGTATGACGGTTTTGGAGCTTGTCAGGAATGATCTTATCGTCGATGAAGACGAGGAAATCTAACAATAAAGGTCTGCTTCTTAAAGCAGGCCTTTGTTGCTTTTAAATCCCTAAATCTACCTTTATCCCCGCTTCTCGCAAAAACTGTAAGATTTCTGCCAAATAAAGTTTTTCCTTATAATGCAGGTGGCCGTCGGCTAAGCAAACTTTCAAAACCTCTTGGCATAGATTCTCAACCGCATCAGGATTTTGGTAGTTGATATCGCTCAATGCTTTGTAAAAACTTTTTTCATCAGGCGCGAGGCTTTCTATATAAGTTTCCAGGTACTGACTACTTAAATTCTTGGTTTGCGGAATTTGCTCCAAAATATAATCAAATATTATCTTTTGCTTTATCGGCACATAATTGCCGCTGCAGCCGGCCATAAATGACAATATTATCAAGTCAACGTCTATCGGCTCAAATATCTTTTTATCTATTGTTATTACCTCTTCTTTTTGGGTATCCGAGTTCTCCTCAACCTTTGCAAAATCTTCCACAAAATCTTCTATTCTTTTATAGTATCTCTCATTGGTTAAATCTAAAATATCATGCACAAAAACAGAATCAAAAATATATGATTTTTGTTTGCGATAAAAATATATATCTAAAAAGATATTGTTGTCTTTTTTCCAGACATTTTTGATGGCCACATTTTCCTCATAAAGCTTATTGTTCTTTATCAGGTGGATAAGCATATTGTAAAATCTTATTGCTTGCGCGGCCATCTTTTTCCTCTCTAGTTTAGCAGATTTCTTATCTTGCTCACATAATGCTTTATCGTCTCTACCCTGATGGCATATTCTGACAAATCTTTTTCAATAAACAGCTTCTGGTCCGGTCTGACCTTTATGGCTCCGAAAGATGAAAAAACAAAGTCCATCAGCTTCTCCGGCTGTGCAAAGCTATTCCCTCGCAGAGTTATCAGAATCCCTTTGGCACCGGCATCTATCTTCTCTATGCCTGCCTGCTCGCAGAGCTGTTTTATCTCTACTGTTTTGAGTAAATTATCAACCTCGGGCGGTATGGGGCCAAAGCGGTCTACCAGCTCCTCTCTCATATCGGCAATCTCGTCTGCGGTTTTGAGCTCGCCGATACGTTTGTATAGTCCAAGTCTGACACCCAAATCCTTGACATAGGTCTCGGGAATCATAATCGGAATGCCGGTGGTGATTTGCGGCGCCCAATCTTTTATCTCTTTGGCTCTCTCATCGGCCATTACGCCTGAGCGCAGGCGCAAAATTTCTTCCTCTAACATATGCTGGTATAGCGAAATACCAACCTCTTTGATATGGCCTGATTGCTCCTCGCCCAAGACATTGCCGGAGCCCCTGATATCCATATCGTGGCTGGCCAAAGAAAAGCCTGCTCCCAATGTATCCAAAGCCTGCAAAATATTTAGCCTTCTTTCGGCAACCGGGTTTAACTTCTTTTTGGGCGGCACAGTAAAATATGCATAGCCTCTCAATTTGCCTCTGCCGATACGCCCTTTCAGCTGGTATAATTGCGCCAGGCCGAACATATCCGAGCGGTAGACTATCATCGTATTTACACTTGGCATATCTATCCCCGATTCAATAATCGTGGTGGAAAGCAGCAAGTCTGCCTTGCCGTCAGCAAAGTCATTCATAACCTCTTCCAACTGGCGGACGGGCATTTGCCCATGAGCCACCAATATCTTGATATCTGGCACGAGGGCCCTTAGCTCTTGTTCTACCCCGAAAATATCTGAAACTCTCGGACAAACAAAGAATATCTGCCCTCCTCTGAATTTCTCACGATATATGGCCTCTTTTATCATCACCTTATCAAACGGCATAACAAACGTGCGCGCCGCAAGTCTGTCCACCGGCGGAGTGGCAATAATCGAGAGCTGTTTGACACCTGTCAGCGACAGTTGCAAAGTTCTTGGAATCGGTGTCGCCGTTAAGGTCAAGACATGGACATCTGATTTGAGCTGTTTTAGTTTTTCTTTATGCACGACACCAAAGTGTTGTTCCTCATCTATTATCAGCAAGCCCAGATTGCAAAATTTGATATCTTTGGCCAACAGCGCATGAGTACCAATCACAATCTCTACACTCCCCTCCTCCAAGCCTTTTTTGGTCTCGGCGGCCTCTTTGGGTGTCACCAGACGTGAGAGCATCCGCACCCGAACAGGAAAACCTTCCAGACGTGTTTTGAAGTTTTGATAGTGTTGGCGCGCCAAAAGCGTGGTCGGCACAATCAAGGCCACTTGCGCTCCGCTTGCGGCAACCGCAAAAGCCGCCCTCAAAGCAACCTCTGTTTTGCCAAAACCGACATCGCCGCAGACAAGTCTGTCCATCGGATCACCGGTATTTAGATCGGACATAGCATCGGCAATGGCGTTTAGCTGGTCATCTGTTTCCGTATAGGGAAAACGTGCGCAGAAGTCATCAAACAGGCCTTGCGGCGGGGTGAAACAATCTGCCTTTTTGAGGTGTCTTTCTGCCGCTATTTTTATCAGCTTCTCGGCAATATCGCGGATTTTCTGTTTTACCTTGGCTTTTTTGGCCGCCCAGGCTGCTCCGCCCAAGACATCCAGCTGAATGTTCTCATCTTCTATGCCATAGCGGGACAAAACATCTATGTTTTCTACCGGCACAAAAAGCTTGGCATCATTGGCATAGACTATCTTGAGGCAATCATGCGGGGCACCGCCGGCAACAATATTCTCCAACCCCATAAACCGCCCGATACCATGCTCTATATGCACAACCAAGTCCCCGACCGCTAAAGACGACACATCGGCAATAAAGTCTTTGGCTGTAACTTTCTTAGTATGGCGGCGGTTTTGGCGCTCGCCCAAAATATCTTGCTCAGATACCAACAGCAGGCCATCACCTTTGAAACCGTGCGGCAGAGGCATCAGGGCCAGAACCGTCTTGGAGGCAGCTTTTTTTAAGGCCTCTGCCCAGGTATCTGCCAAGGTTAAATCTTGGGCCTCATACTCACTCAAAAGCGATGCTATGCGCTCTCTTGAACCTTCCGTATAGCAGGCGATAATCCTTTTTAATTTCCCATTTTCTGCCAGATAATCCTTAAGCTCGGTATAAACCTGCCCGGCGGCAACATTTTTGGCGCTTGAGAAATTGCGCCCGGGAATAACCTCGCAATTTATTATTCCCTCAGCGCTTGGGATACTCATGGCGCTCAGTTCGGTCGGCGCTCTTCTCTCTAGAAGTTTTCTAAGCTCCGGCATGGTGTAATACAAAAGCTCCGGCTTTATCGGCCGATATGTGTCTATCTCCGCCGCAGATTTTACGCCTAAGGCCTCTAATCTGGCCTGATAGTAATCAGCAATGCTCTCGGTTTTGGCCTGCCCGGCCTCATCCACGTTTTTGCCCAAAACAATCTTGGCTGCGGGCAAATAGTCTGGCAACCCCGGCAAAGCATCTTCATAGAAAAACGGCAGCCAGTTCTCCATGCCGATATATTTTTTGCCGGCCGAAATCGCCTCGTAAATCTCATCATCATTAAATGCCGCACCAAAAGCCTCTCGATATTTGCCGCGGAAGCTTTTTATCGTATTGGCATCTAAGACGACCTCGTTCATCACCCTAAAAGTATAGCTCTTGAGCTCGCCGGTGGTGCGTTGGCTCATGGCATCAAAAACGCGGATACGTTCAATCTCGTCATCAAACAAATCTATGCGCAAAGGTTCCTCGGTGCCAACCGGGAAAATATCTATGATATCGCCCCTGATGGCGTATTCGCCGGGCTCAAAAACTTGCTCGACCCGGTTGTAGCCGTTCACAGATAAGTAATGAATAAAATCATCAAAAATCAACCTATTACCAGTTGCAAGTTCACGCGATGAGTTAAGAAAAATTTTCTTGGGCGGAAGTTTTTGCAGAACCGCGCCGATACTTGCAATCACCACTCTTGGCGTCTTGGGGTTTGGCTCTTGTGCCAGTTCCGATAAAACCTCTATCCGCTGGGCAACAATATTCACATTGGGCGAGACTCTGTCATAGGGAACAGTATCCCACGCAGGAAAGCGCAGAACCTTTATTTTGGGATTGATGTATTCCAGCAAGTCTGCCGTGCGGGCAAGTTCCACGCCATCGCTCACAATGTAGAGAATATCTGCTGAATTTTGGGTAAAGTAATCCACCAAAAAGGCATCATAGCCCTCGGCAACGGAAGACAGCATATAGCCGCCTAATTTGTTTAAATCGTATTTCATTTTCCGCTTTTATTTTGTTTCTTTGTCTTGAATATATACAATATACCAATAAGTGCAACACTTATTTCCATCCGGGGAACGCCCCGGTGCGATTAGCAAGCTGTAACCCGCAAGACTAAAAAGCCGTTCCTCACAAAACGGCTTTTTACGGCTTGCTGGCACCCGTGCCATAAACAAACAATCTTTGCCCTCTTGCACAAATTAATTGCATTTTAATTTTTCTGCTCTAATATCATTTCCGCAAGGGCGAGTTGCCCCTGCGGAGTATGACAACTCCTTGCAAGAAAAGAACAACTCCTTTCACGGGGAGCTGGGGATATAAGGCATTGCACGAATAACCCGGACTGTTCTTGCACAGTTGTCAACTCCCCGCCTTAAATTCATTTAGGGCGGTTTCTTTTTTTCAAGAAATTCAGGAGTTGAAACGATGAATTATAGAACCATTCAAGAAACCTGGCGGCAAGAAATCGGCCCGCAATTAAGGCAAATCAGGTTAGGTAAAAAGCAAACAATCAGCTTTGTAGCGGAGCAATTAAAATTTCCCGTTGATTGGATAGATATTATGGAATGCGGCGGTAAGCTCTCCTTAAAAAAATACTACCGTCTCATTGAGCACTATCGCAAAAAAATCCATATCCAACTAATTGACTAAAAACTAAAGCCTCGTTTCAACGGGGCTTTTTTTCACTTATTTGAGTTGCAAATTGGATTTATTTTTAGCATAATGTTTTCTAGTTTGTTTTTTGGGATATTTTACTCATGCGGCCGGAAATTTTATATCCTTTGTTTGCTGACATCGCCTCTATTAAAGGGGTGGGCGAACGTGCCAAAAAGCTCCTTTGCAACCTTATCGGCGGTGATAAAATTGTTAATATGCTTTGGCATTTGCCCTCAAACATCATTGACCGCACATATTCCCCCAGGCTTGCAAATGCCATTCCGGGGCGAATTTGTACCATCACGGCCAAAGTGGTGGAACATATTGCTCCCAAAACTTCTAAGCAGCCCTACCGTGTGGTGGTGGAAGATGATACCGAGCAGCTTAGCCTCATCTTCTTTAAGGTCTATCCGGAATCTATCAAAAAAGCTTTGCCGATTGGAGCAATGAGGGTTATCAGCGGCAAGCTGGAGAGTTTTAACGGCCAGTTGCAAATGCCGCATCCTGACTATATTGCCAAGCCGGAAGAGCTCAAAAACATCCTTGGAATGGAAACTGTTTATCCCCTCACCGCCGGGCTCAGCAACAAAATGCTCGGCCGCTATATGGCTCAAGCCTTGGCAAAAGTGCCAAACCTGCCCGAGTGGCAAGATGAAAAATTTTTGGAACAACAAAAGTGGAATGACTTCAAAACCGCTCTGTTTAATATTCACCACCCAAAACATCAGACAGATTTGGAGCCTTTTGCCAAAGACCGTTGCCGCTTGGCTTATGATGAGCTTTTGGCTAACCAGCTCACTCTGGCTATTGTTCGCCAGAGGGTAAAAAAACAAGCCGGACGCGTGCTTAAAGGCAATGGATTGTTGCGCAAAAAAATCTTAGAAAAACTTCCGTTCCGCCTCACTTCTGCTCAAGAACGCGTGCTCTGTGAAATTTATGCCGACCAAGCTGCGCCCTTTAGAATGTTGCGCTTGGTGCAAGGCGATGTCGGCAGCGGCAAAACCATTGTCGCTTTTCTTGCCATGCTCAATGCCGTGGAATGCGGGGCACAGGCCGCCATTATGGCGCCGACCGAGATTTTGGCCAAACAACATTTTGAAACCATTGCTCCCCTATGTGAGGAAATCGGCCTCAAGGCAGATCTCTTGACCGGCAAGACCAAAGGCAAACAAAGAAAACAACTCTTGCTTGATTTGAGCGAGGGCAAAATCAATATCCTTATCGGCACGCATGCCCTGTTCCAAGAAGAAGTAACTTTTAAAGACCTGGCCTTTGTGGTGGTGGATGAACAACACCGTTTTGGCGTGCACCAGCGATTGTTGCTCTCAGAAAAAGGCTCTAAAGCCGATGTTTTGGTTATGACCGCAACACCTATTCCGAGAACGTTGGTTTTGACTGCTTATGGCGATATGGAATACTCAAAAATAGACCAAGTGCCGGAAGGACGCAAACCGGTTGACACCAGAGTTTTGCCGCTTGACAAGCTGCCCGATGTGGTGGCGGCAGTGAAGCGCAAACTCGCTACCAAAGCCAGAGCCTATTGGGTTTGTCCGTTGGTGGAAGAATCGGAAAAATCTGATTTGGCGGCGGCAGAAGAACGTTTTGCCACTCTCCAAAAAATATTTGGTGCCGATGTCGGCCTTGTGCATGGCAAAATGAAAGAGAAAGAAAAAGATGCCGTTATGGAGCGTTTCAAAAAAGGCGAAATTAAACTCTTGGTGGCAACAACCGTGATAGAAGTCGGCGTCAACGTGCCTGAGGCAACCTTGATGATTATTGAGCATGCCGAGCGTTTTGGACTGGCGCAGCTCCACCAGCTCAGGGGGCGTATCAAACGCGGGTTTGAGGCCTCAACCTGTCTGCTTCTTTACAGTCCACCGCTGTCTGAAACCGCCAAAGAGCGGCTCAATATCATGCGAGAGAGCGAGGATGGCTTTATGATTGCTGAAAAAGATTTGGATTTGCGCGGCGGCGGCGAAATATTGGGCACCCGCCAGAGCGGTTTTACCGAATTTAAGGTGGCTGATATGAGCGTGCATAAAAATCTTTTGCACATTGCCAACCAAGATGCCAAGCTCATCTTGGAAAAAGACCCCAACCTTGAAACACCCCGCGGGCAAGCTCTGCGCACCCTGCTCTACTTGTTTGAAAAAGACGACAGCGTCCGAAACTATAAAGGATAAAACAATACCCCCGCTTTAGTTAAAAAGCGGGGGTTGGGGGTTAAGCGAAATCTATTCCTCAATGGTTCTCCATTTGAGGCAGACCTCACCTTTTTTGTTGGTGTAGACTCTGCCCTCTTGGCTGACAATTTTGCCGTGGCGCTTAACCTTCTTTTGCCATCTCTGTCCCACATCTATCACGGGTTGCGGGTGAGCGCTGCCTTGGTAGATGTATAACATTCGCGGCTGGCCGGCCTCTTGTGCAATCTCCTTAAAGATCGCATAATATGTCGTATGGCCGTCATGGCAGTCCATCACCCAGATGGGTCCCTTGATGAACCCATCCATGGTTGCCAGATAGGCGTTGGAATAACTACCATATTGCTCAAGGTTAAATCCTAGCCTTTCGCACATGAGCTTGGTCATGCTCTCAGGTGTATGTCGTACCATAGTATTTTGGGTTTTTGGTTATTATTTTTTATTCTACTTTACTCAACCCTTGTGTAGCCATTCTCAAAAGCTAAGGCAGGAGCTCCCTCAAGATACACCACCCGCATGAAACCGCGTTTGGTTTGCATGGCTATGCTCTCATACTTTTGTACGGGGAAATACGGCAGCGGGCAAAAATACCGCACAAAAGCGTCTTTCATCGGGTAATAAACCACCGTCTCTTTCTTGCCGTCTTTATCCACTAACGGAAAGACCACTCCTAACCGATAAGCTTTTTTGGGGTGGATAAGATGAGAAATCTTTCCCTTACCAATCTTATAATAAGACTGGAGATTGGGAAAAAGGCTATCCATCTTTTCTAATACCATGGCCGGCGTTTCGCTCCACGTCTTATGGCCGATAATAATTCTATTGTTCATAGGCTATTAAATTTAAAATAGTTTAACAAAAATTATTGATTTTGTTCGAGTGTAAAGCCTTTTAGACAAAAGTTAATAATTATTGTCGTATCTGTCAATTTTTTTAATCCTCTCTCGGGGTTTAAATGAACGCATCAAAGTATATATTTTTCCCAAGTCCGCAACAAAGAAAGGAAATTCAATGCATAACAGAAATTTTGCTCTTTTGGCCTTTTATTCCTTATTCTCTTTATCTGTACCGGCTTGGGCCCAAGAAACCTCTGCTCCTGCCACCCAAGATGTGCAAAAAAGCCGCAGCGCCGCTCAGCGAGTCGCTGCCTCCCAACAAAGACGTGCTCACACCTTCAGCGACTTTGGCAAAGAATATTCTGACTTTAAGGACTATTTGCAAAATGAATATGGTTTGGGGTATGCCGTTGATGTCTCCTTTATGCCCCAATACGGTGCACCAAACGGTAAAAAAACCGCTTTCCAGACTGTCGTTTCTCCTTCCATCACCTGGGAAAACTTCAACAATAAATATGGAACAGGTACTCTTAACCTTGCCTATACTGTTGCCAGATATTCCGGCAGCAATGGTGAAAAAATCGGCAATAATATCGGCGTGGTCACAGATATTAATGATTATGCTTCTCAATCCAACACTTTTAATGAACTCTATTATTCGTACCAACTGCCTGGAAAATGGAATTGGCTCACTGTTGCTTTGGGGCAATTTCCGATTTATAATTTTGATGGTTCTGCCTATGACTCCAACCAGCAGGAAAATTTTGTAAACTATGCTCTCTCTCAAAATGCATCTTCCACCTACCCGACAGCCTCTATGGGCGGATATGTGCAAATTGCTCCTAATGATGATTGGACTTTTGCCTTTGGCGGACAAGATGCTCACAATATTGATGGCGATGGTATCTCTACCTCTAAACTCTTTAAACGCCACGCTCACTACACCACTTTTGCCTCTCTTAGCTACACCCCCACCATCAAGGGCCTGGGCGCCGGACAATATTCCGTCTTGTTCTACAACCAGCCGTGGGTTGATGTGCAATCCCAGACTACAAACGGATGGTCTATCAACCTAAGCCAAAATTTAGGCGAAAAATTTGCCGTGTTTGGCAGAATCCACGGTGTTTCCCGTTCGGTGGCAGAAATCAACCAATCTTACGTTTTGG
>CALXVW010000101.1 GCA_944392185.1 uncultured Alphaproteobacteria bacterium | reverse complement strand
TCTGGTAACCGTTACTGAATAATATATAATTAAAGTTGGTATACTAAATAGAGAAAAGCAGAGGACTTATGAGCGGAATTAGCTTAACCGCCAGTATGCGGTCGAATTTATTAAGCCTGCAAAACATAAGCGGGCAGGTTTCCTCTACTCAAAATAAACTCTCTACCGGTAATAAAGTTAATTCCGCCATAGATAACCCGAGTTCTTATTATACGGCCCTATCTCTAAACAACCGAGCCGATGACTTAAATGCTTTGCTTGATTCTATGGGGCAGGCGGTGAGCACAATAAAGGCCGCCACCACGGCGTTGGAAAGCGCCACAGACTTTTTAGAGCAAGCAACCGCCGTTGCCACCCAAGCGCTTGAGACAGCCAAAATCCCGAGTAAATCTTTCTTTGAAGAAAAAGAAGACGTGGCCGCCGTCGTCAGCACTTGGGATGAGCTGAAAACAGCTGTCGAGAGCGGCAAACAGGGCAATATTGTAATTTACGGAAACATTGAGGCACAAGAAGGTTTTACCTTAAAGGCAGGACAAAATCTGGTCGGTGTCGGCTATTATGGCATTGATGAGCCAGATGTAGACAAATTCTCCTGCCTCTCTTTTGATGGATTGACTACTCGAGCTATCAAACTAGCTGACAATGCCTTAATCAGTGATTTATCTTTTGTCTTTGATAATAACCAGGCTTACTACAGCGGTGGTTTTTATGGAGGAAATAATGTTGTTTTTGAAAACGTGGACCTCAAGGCAGTAAATAACCAACAAACATTAGCATTATTAAGCAGTGTCGATGGAGAATTTCGCGGTGTGAACACCATGTATACACACGGGAATCAAGATTCTATAATTTACACAGGTAAACTCATCATGAATAATGATGCTCTTTTGAATATGGATAATGTTGGGTTCTATGGAAAGCAAAATACTGTTACTGTAAATGACAATGCAGTTTTTAATCTTAATGGATATCGTCCCCAATTGAGCAATTTGATATTAAATGACAATGCTGTAGCTAATTTTAATGTAGATGAATTAGTATATGTAGGTATAGATGTTAATGACACTTCACTGTTAAATGTCGTCGCCAATGTTAGTTGGAGTAATTATGCAGACACCTCCTATCACTTTAATATCAACAGTGCATCAGCAATCGTAAATCTGTACAACGGTGGAACCTTTGCTTTAGATAATAAAATGAAAAACACCTTTGATGCGGTGGCCGGTGCGGGAATGCACATTAACGGCAAATATTATGAGGCCGAAAATGGCTCCCACATGGATAACTTCAAAACAATAACAATTCCCGACGATTTTATCTATCAGCAAGAAAGCTGGCTTGGTAAAGTAGATTTGAGCTGGCTTGCAGAGCAAAACGCCAACCGCAGTGAGAGTTATGATTATGAAAACGAGACCCAAAAAGAAAGCGGCAATTATCAAGAAATCATCAACCAATATGATTCACTCATCAAAGACGCCTCTTATAAAGGGATAAGTCTTCTGCAGAATGATAAATTGAGCGTGAAGTTTAATGAAACAAACACGGCAGATTTGAGCGTGCAAGGTAAAGATATGAGCTCGCAAGCTTTGGGCTTTAAGACATTTGATTGGCAAACCCAAGCAGATATTGCCGAAAGCTTATCAGAAATAGCCAAAGCCTTAAAAAGTATCCGCAACTATTCGGCAGAGCTTGGCAACAATTACTCAATTATCACCACCCGCCAAGATTTCACCGATAGTTTGATAAATGTTTTAACTGAGGGTGCGGATAAATTAACACTGGCGGATATGAATGAAGAAAGCGCCAATATGCTGGCTTTACAAACCCGCCAACAATTGGCCATTAACTCTCTTTCCTTGGCCTCACAGGCAAGTCAAAGTATATTGAAGCTATTTTAACCTCTTGATAAAAACTATTGCCAAGAGGTGTTTTTGCGGGTAACTTATGCCTATGTTTTAATTCTAGAAGTAATGAAATGAAACCTACATCTATTCTCGGACGATATCTGACCAGGCAAATCTTGTTTAATTTCTTTGCTGTTTTGCTGATGGTTTTGAGCGTGATTATGCTTTTTGAGGTGGTCGAACTTTTGCGCCGCACCTCCGGGCGGGAGGATGTGAGCTTTTGGTTCGTTCTTGAGTTGGCTATTACCAAAATGCCAAAAACCATTGAAATGGTCTTTCCATTTGTGGTTATGATTGCTTCCATGGTCACTTTTTGGAAGCTCAGCAAAAGTAATGAATTTGTGATTATGCGTGCTGCCGGAGTGTCTATCTGGGGGTTCCTTTTGCCGGTGTTGGTAACGACTTTTCTTATCGGCGTTATCAATGTGACATTGGTTAATCCGGTGGCCGCCAATATGTATGACTTGTATGAAACGCTTGAATATCGCCTGAAAACCAGAAACCCCAAAGCGGTGTTGTTCTCTGATAAGGGACTTTGGATCAGGGAAGCTATTGATGATGACAATGTAATGGTGTTGCAGGCAAACTCTTTGCGGCAAGAAAAAGAAGATGTGCTGCTCCGAGGAGTCACAATTTTGGAGATGGATAGGTGCTCTCAACCGGGCAGAAGAATCGAAGCATTTGCCGGAACTCTGAAAGATGGATACTTTGACCTGCGTGATGTTAGGATTTTTAGAGCAGGCCAACCAACTGAAGTTAAGAACAGTTTGCAATACAAAACGGTTTTGGATATTGAGAGAATTAAGGAAAATTTTGTGGAGCCAGAATCTATTTCTTTTTGGAATTTGCCCGATACTATCCATTTTTATGAAATGTCTGGGTTCTCTGCTCAGCGCCATCGTCTGCGTTATCTTTCCTTATTAGTTTCTCCATTCCTTTTGTGTGCGATGGTTTTGGTGGCGGCCGTGTTTGCCTTGCGTCCCAACAATCGACGTGGCGGTGTGATGTTTTTGATTGTGGGCGGTATTTCTACCGGATTTATTGTCTATTTTCTGACCCAGCTTGTTTATGCTTTTGGTATTAATGGCTATATCCCGGTCGGTTTGGCGGTTTCAACCCCGGCGTTGATTGCAACTCTTATTTCCGTTTCTGTTTTGCTCCATTTGGAAGATGGTTAAAAAAATGCTGGATTTTTAAAAAAATTTCTGTTATACAGTTCACATAATTATAATTGATATTAGATGAGCGGGGCAAAAAGCCCCGCTCTTTTGTTAAAACTTTTTGGGAGAATCGCTATGCCAGAGGCGCATCCGCTTGAAAAACTTTTGACCCCTGTTGTTGATGCGCTGGGGTTTGAGGTTGTTCGGATTAAAACAATCGGAACCCAAAATCCTACCCTGCAGGTGATGATTGAGCGCCAAGACCGCAAAAATTTGGTGGTTGATGATTGCGCCACAGTCAGCCGTGCCATCTCTCAAGTTTTGGATGAGGTTGACCCCATTGAAGGAGAATATTCTTTGGAAGTTAGCTCTCCGGGGCTTGACAGGCCTCTGACCAAGCTTGAAAACTTTGAGCGTTTTTCCGGCTATGAGGCGAGAATCGAAACCAGCGGCGAAGTTTTGGGCCGCAAACGTTTTAAGGGACGTATCTTAAATGTTGATGATGAGCAAAATATTCATTTCAACATGGACGGAGAAGAGTTTGTTATCCCTTATGAATTAGTCTCTAAAGAAAAACTTATTTTAACCGATGAACTGTTGGCTGAGGCTGCCGCAGAAGCATCTGAAACAGAACTTTAATCGTAACAATAAAAAATTGAGGAAAAAATGGAAAATATTGAAAATATGCCGAGACCCGAAATTATTTTGGTTGCAGATACTGTAGCCCGGGAGAAAAATATTGACCGTGATGATGTCTTTGAGGCAATGGAAATTGCCATCCAAAAAGCCGCGCGTTCTAAATATGGTTTTGAGCATGATATTCGTGCTCATATCGACCGCAAGAGCGGTGCTATCAGTATGGCCAGATATCGGGAAGTGGTGGCCGATGATGTTGAAATCGAAAACGAATCCGCTCAGATCTATTTGGATGATGCCAAGGCTTATGACCCAAAAATTAAAGTCGGCGAGTTTTTGATTGACCAACTTCCCCCGATTGATTTTGGCCGTATTGCCGCTCAGACCGCAAAACAGGTTATTGTGCAAAAAGTTCGTGATGCCGAGCGCAATAAACAATTTGAAGAATACAAGGAAAAAATCGGTACCATTGTCAACGGCACGGTTAAGAGAATCGAGTTTGGCAATGTTGTTTTGGATATTGGCAAAACAGAGGCTATCTTGCGCCGTGATGAGATTATTCCCAGAGAGAAATTTAAAAACGGTGATAGAGTTCGTGCTTATGTTTTGGATGTTCGCCGTGAAAACAAAGGACCCCAAATCTTCTTGTCTAGAACTTGTCCTGAATTTTTGGCCAAGCTCTTTACCTCAGAAGTGCCTGAAATCTACGATGGAATCGTTAAAATCATGGGTGTGGCTAGAGACCCTGGTTCTAAGGCTAAAATCGCCGTTAAGACAGATGATATGACTATTGATGCCGTCGGCGCTTGCGTCGGGTTGCGCGGTATTCGTGTTCAGGCCGTGGTTACCGAGCTGCAGGGTGAGAAAATTGATATTGTTCCTTATTCTGAAGACAAGGCTCAATATATTGTCAGCGCTTTGGCTCCGGCAGATGTTGTCAAAGTGGTTATTGATGAGGAAAACAACCGCATTGAGGCTGTGGTGCCGCAGGAGCAATTCTCTATTGCCATCGGCCGCCGCGGACAGAATGTTAAATTGGCTTCTCAGCTCTTGGGGTGCGATATTGATGTGTTGACCGAGGAGCAGGAGCAAGAGCGCCGCAAAAACGAGAATATGGTTCGTTCTCAGCGCTTTATGGAAGCTTTGGATGTTGATGAAATGATTGCTCATCTCTTGATTGCCGAAGGTTTCTCAAATGTTGATGAAATCGCCATGGTTGATTTGAGCGAACTTTCTGAAATCGAAGGCTTTGATGAAGACGTGGCTAAAGAATTGCAATCTCGTGCCAAAGAATATGTTGAGAAACGCAACAAAGAATTTGAAGAAAAAAGCAAAACTTTGGGTATTGATGACAAACTGCAAGCAGTTGAAGGTTTAGATCGCGATATGCTTTTGACCTTGGCTGCTAAGGGAATCAAAACCATTGATGATTTGGCTGATTTGGCTGCTGATGAACTTATTGAAATCTTGGGAGAAAATACAATCTCTGTTCAAGAGGCCAATAAGATTATCATGAATGCTCGTGAGCATTGGTTTACGGAAGAATAGTTTTGTAAAGGAGAGGGGCAGTTTATTACAAGCTGCTTCACTCTCTTTTCTGAAATTTGAGGTGTTTATGAAGCAGGAAGATGTGACCAGAAAATGTATCGTGACCGGTAAGGTGCTTGAAAAAAGCGCTTTGCTTCGGTTTGTGGTCGGGCCGGAGGCAGTCGTTATTCCTGATTTTAAAAATAAACTGCCGGGGAGGGGCGTCTATGTCTCTTGTTCCTCGGCTCTTTTGCATAAGGCGGTTTCGGCCAATCTGTTTGCAAAAAGCTTGAAACAAAAAGTTAAACCAATGGAAAATTTGGAACAGGTAGCGGAAAATTTGTTGCGACAATCTGCTCTGCAGGCCATATCTTTAGCCAAAAAGGCCGGAGCTCTCATAACCGGAATGGATAAGGTGACCGAGGCTTTGAAAAAAGATAAGGTGGCTTTTTTGTTGGAGGCAAAAGATGCAGGCGATGACGGACGCCAGAAAATTATGCATTTGGCTCAAAACACAAAAATATTTAATCTCTTTACAAGCGAGGAGTTGGATCAAACACTTGATAAGGTAAATACAGTTCATGCCGCTTTTTTAAAAGGCGAGATGTCTAAGATGATAAGCCGCGAGTTTGCAAAATTGGTTGATTTTTTGAACGCGTGACTTTAGGATGAAAACACGGAGAATTTTTTTAAGATGACAGAAGAAAATACCAAAGGAAAGTTAACATTATCAGGCAAGTCTACTTTGACGCTTAAAGGGGTGAGCGATGCCTCGCGCGCAAATCGTGACGGCAAAAAAATGGTGCAGGTAGAGGTGCGTAAAAAACGCGTGATTACACCAAATGCCGTGAAGCCGGAACCTAAAGTCGAAATAGATGAGGAAACCGCCGCAAAATTGCGCTTGATTGCCGAGGCGAAGGAGTTTGATAATAAACGCCGCCAAGAAGAGGAAGAGCGTAATGCCTTGCGCCAAAAACAAAAAGAGGCCGAGGAGGAACAGCGTCGCCAAAAAGAGGCCGAAGAAGCTGCCGCAAATGCTGCTAAAAAAGCAAAAGAGGAGGCCGAGGCTAAGGCTGTTGCTCAAAAAGTTGCTTCCGCTCAGGCTGAAGTTGAAGTCGAAAATCGTCAGAAATCTAAGGATAAAAAATCTAAGGATTATGACGATGATGATTATGATGATGACGACGATGAAGATATTTCTTCTAAAAAATCTAATCGCTCTGTCAGTAAAGAAGAAGTTTTTGAGCGTGAGCGCAAAAAAATTATGAAAAGCAGCTTTGAACCACAGAGAAGGAGTGGTAAAATCAGCATCCACTCTATCGGTTCAGGCGATGATGACGATGATGACTATGGTTTTGGCGGGCCGCGCAGACGCTATAAGAAAAAACAACCAAAACCGGTACAGCAAGTTCAGCAACCGCAAGAAAAGGTTATTAAGGAAGTTATTATTCCTGAGGTTATTACTGTACAGGAGTTGGCTAACCGTATGGCCGAAAAAAGCGCCGATGTTATTAAAAAATTGATGGCTCTCGGTGTTATGGCCACCATTAACCAACCGATTGATGCCGATACGGCTCAGCTTATTGTTGAAGATTTTGGGCATAAGTTTAAGCGCGTGGCCGACAGTGATGTTGAACAAGCCATTCAACATCAGGAAGATACTCCGGAACAACTGTTGCCGAGAGCACCTGTCGTTACCGTTATGGGACACGTTGACCATGGTAAAACCTCGCTGTTGGATGCTTTGCGTGAGACCAACGTAGCGGCAAAAGAAGCCGGCGGTATTACCCAGCATATCGGTGCTTACCAAATTACGGTAAAAACAGGTGATAAAATAACCTTTATTGATACCCCCGGACACGAGGCTTTTTCCGAAATGCGTGCTCGTGGTGCCAAGGTGACGGATATTGTGGTTTTGGTGGTGGCGGCCAATGACGGTATCATGCCGCAAACCATTGAGGCAATCCGCCATGCTCAGGCAGCAGAAGTGCCGATTGTGGTTGCCATTAATAAAATCGATTTGCCCGGCGCAGATCCGATGAAGGTAAAAACCGCTTTGCTTCAACACGGAATCGGGGTCGAGGAAATGGGCGGCGAAAGCTTGTGTGCCGAAGTTTCTGCCAAAAAACGCATTAATATCGATAAATTGGTTGAGGCTATTTTGCTCCAAGCCGAAATGCTTGACCTGAAGGCTAATCCCAACCGCAAAGCCGAAGGTGCCGTAATTGAGGCCAAAATGGAAAAGGGCCGCGGAACCGTTGTAACCGCTTTGGTGCAAAAAGGAACTTTGCGTATCGGCGATATTTGTATTGCCGGTAAGGAATGGGGACGCGTACGTGCCATGTTTAATGAGCATGGGCAAAAAATGCAAGAAGCCGGGCCGGCTACTCCGGTCGAGGTCTTGGGCTTGCAGGGAACTCCTTCTGCCGGTGATGATTTTGTGGTTGTGGCTGATGAAAACCAGGCCAAAGAAATTACCGGATATCGTATCCGCAAAGAGCGTGAAGCAAAATTGGTTAAATCTGCCAAGTCGGCAATGGAATTGATGCTCGATAAGATTAAATCCGGTGAGGTTAAGCATTTGCCGGTTATTATCAAAGCCGATGTTCAAGGTTCTATTGAGGCGATTGAGGGTACTATTAACAAGCTCTCTAATGAGGAAGTCAGCGTGCAGGTTCTGCACTCTGCCGTCGGCCCGATTTCAGAGTCAGATATTTCTTTGGCAAAAGCTTCTCATGCTTTGGTTATCGGCTTTAATGTTCGCGCCAATCCGTTAGCCAGAGATATGGCTCGCCGTGACGGGGTCGAGATTAAGTACTACTCCATCATCTATGATGTTTTGGATGACATCAAGAAAGGTTTGGAAGGTATGCTCTCGCCTGAGCTCAAAGAAAAATTGCTTGGTTATGCTGAGATCCGCGAGGTATATAACATTACCGGTGTCGGCAAAGTCGGCGGATGCATGGTTACCGAAGGTATGGTTAGACGTGGTGCCAAAATCCGCTTGCTGCGTGACAATGTGGTTATTCATGATGGTGCCATCGGCCAACTCAAGCGTTTCAAGGAAGATGTAAAAGAGGTTAAAGAAGGCTACGAGTGTGGTATCTCCTTTGAAAACTACAACGACATTCAGAAAGGCGACTTTATTGAGTGTTATGAGATTGAGGAGATTGCAGCCAAACTGTAAAAGCTCGTCTAGAGGTTTTATAGAGCAATTTTGTACGGTCTCGGGAAATTCATGTACCTCTATGTACACTAAAATTTCCCTCGCCTTCAAAATCACTCTATAAAATCCACTATCCGAGCTTTTAGAAAGCGGGGCAAAGATTTTGCGGGATGGAAGTGTCCTCACGTACCTTTAGTGTACGCTCCGGTACTTCCACCCTTAAATCTTATTATTCGGCTCACATATCAACCTTTTAGTAAAAGCTCGTCTAGAGGTTTATCACTCTATAAAATCCACTATCCGAGCTTTTAGGGGGTGAGGGAGGTTTTGCACGTAGCACAAAAAAGTTTCAAAAATAATTTTTGTGTCAAACCAATTAAATTTTCTATTATGGAAAGTGTTTATACCGATCAATTGCTTTTCCTAGATGGAAAGTATCATCTCTATGAGGCGGATTTTGCAAAGCAAACCGTTACCGAAATTGCCTGCGGGGCATATGCTAAAGAGCATGGGCCGGGGTGGCTGGTAGGTGAGAGCGAAGAAAAAGTCTCTTTCTATCGCCGTTTTGACGGTAAATGGCAGTCCATTCCGGTTAACACCATTGAGGTTGACTTGTTGCATGGGCGAATCATCTATTGTCGGCAAGGTCTGTGGTATGTCTATTATGAAGAAAAGGAAATTCTTCTCGGGCAGAAAGAAGCAAGTGCCCTTTTTCATTGGGAGTGGAAAAACGTGTATTTTAATTTGCCCCTCAATGATGACAAATTTGTGTTGTCTATCATCAATCCCAAAGGGCTTCTGCTGCAAAAGGAATATCAGGGGTCTTTGGTGTTGTTGACTAAAGATTCATTCTGGGATGAGAAAATCATTCTGGTTCCGCTCGGAAAGGATTGCTTTGATGCTTACTATCGTACTCAGCCGTTGCTGGGATCGGCGGATGAAGCTCTTTATTTGAATGACTTCAAAAATGGTGTTTATTTCTGGTCTCAAGCTCTCAAGTGCTGGAAAAAAATATCAATACAAAACTGTTATGTCCTGGCAAATAATGCCGTGTTGGTTTTTGGCCGACGGAAAACAGGATTTGGAGGCCGTTGCCGCTTTGTGATTCTTTATAAGGTTGATGAAAACGCTAATTGTACACAAATTCGTGTGGGCAAAAAATGTACCTTGGGTGCTGAGGTGAAAATCGGCGGATGGATTTATCCCCAAGATATCGGTAAAAAGCTGGTTGATTTTGATCATCCTCGCAAGAGCCGATGGTTGAAAATCAAAAACTTCTTCGGTCTTGGTAAAGACTGATTGCAACAAAAAACGCTGCCTGGTTTCAGGTAGCGTTTTTTATGCATTGCAAGAATTGCTAAATCATTGCCATACCACCGTTGATGTTGATAGTTTGGCCGGTGATGTATTGAGCCTCATCACTGGCTAAGAACGCTACAACATTGGCGATATCTTGAGCCTCTCCCAATTTGGCTTCCGGAATCTTGGCTAAAAGGGCTGCTTTGACATCATCTGGCAAAACATCGGTCATCGGGGTGCGAATGAAGCCCGGTGCAATTGAGTTTACGGTAATGCCGCGAGAACCAACTTCTTGTGCCAAGCATTTGTTCATGGCAATCATACCGGCTTTAGAAGCTGAGTAGTTGGCTTGGCCGGCGTTGCCAGTAACACCGACAACAGAGGCAATGCCGATAATGCGGCCAAAACGACGTTTCATCATGCCGCGGACAGCCGCTTTTGCCAATTTGAAACCAGCAGAGAGGTTTACGTCCAAAACCAACTGCCAATCTTCATCGCTCATGCGGATGAACAGATTGTCACGAGTTAGGCCGGCGTTGTTTACTAAAATATCAATGCGGCCCAATTTGGCTTCAACATTTGCAACCAAATTTTTGACATCTTCAGGGTTGGTCAAGTTGGCGGTGAAAACTTCTACTCTGTCGCCAAGCTCGGCTTTTAATTTTTCCATCGGCTCAGAGCGCATATCTGTTAGAGCCAGAGTGGCGCCTTGTTTGTGCAAGGTGCGGGCAATTTTGTCGCCCAAGCCGCCGGCGGCACCGGTGATGAGGGCTACTTTATCGTGTAATTCAAACATTGTGTTTTCCTTTCTTATTTGCTCAAATGGTTGGCGAGCTCTTCAATCTCAGCTATGGTGCCGACGGAAGAAGCGTTCATTTCTTTGTGGCTTCTTTTGATGATGCCGGAGAGAACTTTGCCGGCGCCGAGCTCAAATACTTCATCCACGCCTTCTTCGCTCATCCAATCTGAGGTTTCTCTCCAACGGACAGAACCCGTGACTTGATTTATCAGATTTTGAATAATTTCATCTTTAGTTTTTACTGCCGAAGCGGCCACGTTTGAAATCAGAGCTATTTGCGGCTCTTGTGCCTTAACTTCTTTTAGAGCCACTGCCATAACCGTTCTGGCCGGTTCCATCAGCGGACTGTGGAACGGTGCGCTGACCGGAAGTTTGATGCAGCGTTTGGCGCCAAACTCAGAGGCTATTTCTACAGCTTTTTCTATGGCCTCCATGTGGCCAGAGAGTACAACCTGGCCTTCGGCGTTATCGTTGGCGGCGACGCAGATGTAGCGGCCGTTGTCACTACAGGTCTCTGCCAGAGCAACAACATCCGTATAAGCTGCGCCGATAACCGCCGCCATTCCTCCGACCCCGACGGGAACGGCCTTTTGCATGGCGTCGCCGCGAGTGCGGAGCAGTTTGGCCGTGTCTGTCAGTGAGAAAACTCCCGCAGCACAGGCTGCAGAATATTCGCCCAAAGAGTGACCGGCAACAAAACTTGCGTGATCTTTTAAGTTGATTTTGAAATCTTTTTCTAAAATTCTGACCACCGCCATAGAGTGTGCCATTAGTGCCGGCTGGGCGTTGGCCGTGAGGGTCAGCTCATGTTCGGGACCTTCAACCATGAGTTTGAATAAATCTTGATGCAGAGCTTCGTTGACCTCACTAAAAACTTCTTTTGCCGATGAAAAATTATCGGCCAATTCTTTTCCCATGCCGATGAATTGTGAACCCTGGCCGGGAAAAACAAAAGCTTTAGTCATAAATCCATATCCTTGTTATTAAACAACTTATAAAGCTTTATCCGTTAATTGCCAAAAGTCAAGTTTTAATCCTTATTTGTTAAGAGAATATTGAGAATTTGGCGCTATTATCTTCCATAATTGAGAGTCTGTTTTATGGATTTGTGAGAACTATGGCAAAACGTAAGAAAAAAGAACAAACCTGGTGGAAAAAGCTTTGGTGGCGCCTGTTTGGCGCGGTGCTGATGTTGTGGGCAATTAGTCTTATCATCAGCTGTTTGGGGTATCATGCCTATGACCCAAGCCTCAGCAATGCCACAACCAAATCGGCGGCTAATTGGCTAGGGCTTTATGGCGCCAAAAATGCCGATGTTATCCTCACTTGGTGGGGGGTGGCATTGCCGCTATTCCTTATTGCTCCCGTTATTTGGGGCTATGGGTTCTTGCGTTTGAGAGAAATGGTGCGTCCTTATTGGCGTTTGTTTGCTTTTATCTTGGGTAATTTTTCTTTTGCCACGTCTTTAGCTTTGATTATCCCCCATATCAATGGTTTTAAAACCGGCGGCGCTGTCGGCAGATTTTTTGCCGAGCAGGGCATGAATTTGTTCAATCGCATTTATGCTTTTGGCTACGGAAATTATATTTTGGCGGCGGTTTTGTTCCTTGTTGCTTTGGTTTCTTTTAACCTTGCCTGTGGAGTAACTTTCGGCGGTTGGTGGCGTGTATGCAAGAAAATCGCCGCGGCCGTTGCTTTTATTGCCAGAGGATGCGCTAAAGGCTGCCGTTTTGTTTTTGACA
>CALXVW010000100.1 GCA_944392185.1 uncultured Alphaproteobacteria bacterium | reverse complement strand
AGGTTTGTGCCACCAAATACCCCCAAGGAGGAGAGAAACAGTTAATCACGGCCATCACAGGCAGAGAGGTTCCCTCTGGTAAACTGCCGGCTGATGCGGGCTGCTTGGTTCAAAACGTTGGCACCGTCTTTGCCATTTATGAGGCGGTCATGAAAAACAAACCGCTGTTTGAGAGAGTTGTAACCGTAAGCGGTGACGCTTGTGCACATCCAGCTAATTATCTGGTACGCATAGGTACTCCGGCTTCATATCTGTTGGAGAAAGCAGGCGGCATCACACCGCAAACGGCACAAGTAGTGTTTGGCGGTCCCATGATGGGAACATCAGCATTCAACATTAATGCTCCCATCACAAAAATAACTTCAGGACTTTTGTTGCTCTCAGATGAGATATCCGGCAAACACACAGAAGAAGATTGTATCCGTTGCGGCAAATGCGCCGAAGCCTGTCCAATGGGCCTGCAGCCGTTTCTAATTGGGCGGTTAATGCGTGCCAACCAAATAGATGAGGTAAAGAACCGCCACGTTTTAGATTGTATTGAATGTGGCTGCTGCGCCTACATATGCCCGGCACACATACCACTTTTGGATTATTGTAAATTGGCAAAAATAGAACTGAAAAAGAAGAAATAAACATGCTGAAAATATCAACTGCTCCTCATATGCAAGCCAACCAAGACACCAAATCCCTAATGAAGGATGTTGTCATCGCCTTGCTGCCGGCAGCCTTTGTCGGTGTGTTGTTTTTTGGCTTAAATGCGCTTTTGGTTATCATGACGTCTGTCGCCGCCTGCGCCGGTTTTGAATATATGTTTAACCGCTATTGTTTTCATAAAAAGAACACGGTAACGGATTTTTCAGCCATCGTCACCGGCTTGCTGCTGGCCTATAACTTGCCGAGTTCAATGCCGTTGTGGATGGTTTTAATAGGTGCTTTTATGGCAATTGTTGTTGGTAAACTTTGCTATGGCGGACTGGGCAAAAATATCTTTAACCCCGCATTAGTCGGCCGAGTGTTTTTATTTATTTCTTTTCCGGTGCAAATGACATCATGGCCCAAACCGGAATTTTTGAAGTTTTTGGACCTGGACGGGCAAACCGGCGCCACCACATTGGGGATATTGAAACATTTGGATGGTCAAACATCAGCCACCTACCTCAATGCTCATTTGCCGAACTATTTTGATATGTTCATTGGTAATATCGGCGGCTGTATAGGAGAGGTCTCGGCCTTTGCCTTGTTGCTCGGGTTAGCCTATATGCTTTGGCGCAGAGTTATCACCTGGCACATTCCGTTTTATTATATAGCCACGGTCTTTGTCATTACCGGGCTGATGTGGCTGATAACGGGAGATGTCCGCTATGAACCCATCACCCATATTCTCTCCGGTGGTTTAATGTTGGGAGCCATATTTATGGCCACAGATTACACCACATCTCCCATGAGCAAGAAAGGGCAGGTTCTATTTGCCGTTTGCTGCGGTGTCTTAACGGTAATCATCAGATTATACAGCGCATATCCGGAGGGAGTATCTTTTGCCATTTTAATCATGAATGCATTTGTCCCGCTGATAGATAAATACATAAAGCCCAGATTTTACGGACAACGGAGATAAGCCATGACTTATAAGACTTTCCTAAAAATGCTTATCACCTTAACGACAATAGCTGTCCTTTCGGCTTTTGTCCTCTCAAGCGTGTACAATTTGACCAAAGAGCCCATCAAGAAAGCTCAAGAACAAAAGCAGCTTGAGGCTATCTCTGAAGTGGTGACGGATTTTGACAACGACCCGGTTGCCGAGAAAATGATTATAACAACCCCGAACAAGAAAGATAAATTAGAATTCTATCCGGCGCGTAAAGACGGTAATATTAATTCTTTTGCCATAAAAACCTACACAAACAACGGTTTTGGCGGCCGCATAGAGCTGATTGTCGGCTTTTACATAGATGGAGCCATAAAAAGTTTTAAGCTTCTAAACCACAGCGAAACCCCGGGACTTGGCTCCAAAGCAGATGAGCCCAAGTTCAAAAATCAGTTTGACGGCTTCAATCCCAACCGCCACAAATTTAAGGTCAAACAAGACGGCGGAGAAATAGACGGAATTACGGCCGCCACAATAACATCACGCGCAGTGATAGATGCTATCCAAAGAGCTGTAGATGCATACAACAACTTCAATGCAGGTAAATAAGATGAATAAAACAAATTATAAGAACCTGACCAGAGGAATAATAAAAGAGAACCCGACATTTGTGATGCTGCTCGGTATGTGCCCGACATTGGGCGTCACGACCACAGCATTCAACGGACTTGGTATGGGATTGGCAACTTTGTTTGTGCTGATGTTATCAAACTCGGCCATTTCGCTGATAAAGAATTTCATTCCACCAATGGTGAGAATTCCGTCTTATATTGTGGTTATTGCGGCTTTTGTAACCGTGATTGACTTACTGATGTCCGCATACTTGCCGGGCTTGCACGCGGCTTTGGGCATATTTATTCCGCTTATTGTTGTAAACTGCATTATCTTAGGCAGAGCAGAGGCCTTTGCCTCCAAAAACAAGCTATGGCAGTCGATATTAGATGGTATTGGCATGGGAATAGGCTTCACGATTGGGCTGACTTCACTTGGAATTGTGAGAGAAATTTTAGGCAACGGCTCAGTGTTTAACTATCCGCTTGTTGGAGAAGACGCCACACCGATGCTGCTGTTTATTATGCCGCCGGGAGCTTTTCTGGCTTTAGCAGGGTTGATTGTGTTGTTTAATAAGTTGCGGAGGGCTTAAGATATGGCATATTTAATGATTTTCATCACCGCAATTTTTGTAAACAATATTGTTTTATCGCAATTTTTAGGAATTTGCCCGTTTTTGGGAGTGTCTAAAAAGATATCCACGGCGGCTGGCATGGGCTTTGCGGTTATGTTTGTTATGACCTTATCAACGATTGTGACTTTTTTGATTTATTACACGTTTTTGCAACCTTATAACCTGACCTTTATGATAACGGTTACATTTATATTGGTAATTGCCGCTCTGGTGCAAATGGTGGAGATTATCATCAAGAAGGTCTCTCCGGCACTATATCAGGCTTTGGGCATATTGTTGCCGCTGATAACTACCAACTGCGCGGTTTTGGGTATTGCGATTTTGACAATTCAGAAAAATTATACGCTGCTGGCCGGTGTTTGCTATGCCTTGGCAAGCGCCATGGGCTTTACGCTGGCGATTGTGATTTTTGCAGGTATTAGGGAGAGGTTGGCCTACACCAAAATACCTGCCGCCTTGCAGGGAACGCCCATAGCTTTGATTACGGCAGGCTTGCTGTCAATGGCATTCATGGGTTTTGCTGGCATCAGCAACTAACAAACTTTTCATTTTCTTGATAATCTGGTCAAACATCTGCGGTGTCAAAACACCGGTATTGATGTTGTAGCGTGATGTATGATAAGAATTAAGCATCATCAAATTGTGGTTGAGCAAGATGTGCAAAGCACCATGAGCGAATTTATAAGCCGCTTTTTTGTAGCCTAAGATTCCAAGCACGGCATTGTGAGCAACACCACCCAAAGTAAGAATGAGCTTGAGGTTGGGCATGGAGGCGACTTCTTGCTGAAGATAACATCCGCAATTTTTGACCTCATCACCGGTAACCTTATTTTGCGGCGGCACGCAACGAACAGCATTGGTAACTCGCACATTAATAAGCTCAAACCCGTCATCTTTACGCTTGCCATAATTACCCTTGGCAAAACCATTATCTTTTAAGATAGGGTAGAGGACATCGCCGGCATAATCATTGGTAAAAGGCCTGGCGGTTTGGTTGGCGCCGTTTAACCCCGGAGCCATCCCAACGATTAAGACTTCTGCCTCTAAACACCCAAAAGAGGGAACCGGCCCGTTATAATAAGTCGGAAATTTGGCCTCGTTTTGAGTTCGAAACTCAAGCAGTCTTGGACACATAGGGCAAGATTTATCCGGACAATGAAAAGACATAAAAGAGCTCCTTACAAGATATTTGTAAGAAGTAAAGCACAAACAATGTAAAAAAAACTTAAAAAATCACATTTTTTTTGCACTCCCCCTTTAAAAGTGATTTTACAAGAATATGTAAAGCGAGTAGAGCACAGGATCGTGCTTAGAAAAAACGTGAACTTCAACTTATTTTAAAACAAAAATCTATTTATAAATGGAGTTTTTATAAAATGAAGAAAACATTATTACTTGCAAGTGTTGCCTGTTTAGTAGCTGCTTCTGCCAATGCTGAAATGATGAACAGCATGAAGGAAATGAAACCCTATGTTGGTGTTGATTATGCCTACACCAATTTGGATTTGAAAGGCGCTGCTGACCATGCAAAAGAAAACTTCAACTCCGCTAAGGTAAATGCCGGTGTTGAGATGGGCAAATACGCCAGTTTGGAAGCTTTTTATCAATTTGGCGGTTCTCGTAAAGCTCACCTGAGAGATGATCAGGGCGGCGGCACCAAAAAGTTCAAATTCAACGCTTATGGTTTGGACATGTACGGCTATATGCCCCTTGGTTGTGCTCAAAAGTTCAGCTTGGTCGGAACAGCAGGTTTGGCCGTTTACGACACTGAATTGAAATATAACGACAAGGTAAGCAAGAGCAAAGTTGGCTACCGCGTAGGTGGTGGTGCTCAGTATCAGCTGACAGACCATGTAGCTGCTCGTGTTATCGGACGTTATGGTTACATTGGTTCTCGTGATTTGAACCACATTGCTGAGGTAACTGCCGGTTTGAAATATTCTTTCTAATCGGAATAACTCTCCTTTATAAAGTAAGACTGCCTCTGTTAAAAACAGGGGCGGTTTTTTATAAAGAAAGAGGGAGCTAATCAGTCATTCTATCAAGTGTTGTAAATACTTTTAAGTAATAATTTTCACCATAAGGAGCAAAATCTGAAACCGAAACCATACGTTTTTGAGATGATTTGGAACAACCAACAAGAGTAATATTCTTGACATCACCGGCAAACAAATCGATTAAATCATCGAGCTTAGCTTTAAAGATAGCTTCAACTTCATCCGGATTAAAGACAACAGATTTCACATCAAGCTTCTTTCTGACAACATAAGTTGGGCAAAAAGCTCTTATTAAAAAGCCGGTAGCATCTTCAACCAGTTTATAAGTAAACAATTTCTCAAAATCAGATTGAGAGACCGAGAGGCCAAGCTTTTCCTCAAACTCTCTTGTTGCCGTTTGTTTAGGGGTTTCACCGGTTTCAATACTTCCGGTAATGGAGGCATCCAAAAGAGAAGGGTAGTAGGGCTTGCTTTGAGAACGCAACTGAAACCAAACATCATCACCGTCCAACACCCAAACATGAACATTTTTGTGCCACAATCCTTCACTATATGCCTGAGATTTCATGGCTGTCCCCAGCAAATTCATATCATTGTCATAAATATCGATAAGTTGGTCAGCCATATTTATTCTCCCATAAAGATAAAGCCTTTAACCGGTTCTCCGTTTTCATAACGCAGAATGGTTTCTTCTTTAGTTATACACTCAAATCCGTTATCTCTCAAGAGTTTTTCGACATAAAGGGGATTATGTTTATATCGTCCTGAAGGCATTAATTGGTAGTGTTTATCTTCATCTAAAGCT
>CALXVW010000099.1 GCA_944392185.1 uncultured Alphaproteobacteria bacterium | reverse complement strand
AGAAATTATTGCAAAGCTTGAAGATTTAAACATCTCCAACGAAAATTTCCAAAACGGGCTTGAGGAGCTCAAAACCGTTATTTCTCAGGCGCAAAACCTCGGAATTAATGCGGACAATATTCAAATTGATTTGAGCATTACCCGCGGGCTTGATTACTATACGGGCACGGTTTATGAGACATTTTTTGATGATTATCCGCAATTTGGTTCGGTATGCTCCGGCGGCCGTTATGATAACCTCTCAAGCGTGTTTATGGACAAGAAATTCCCAGGTGTGGGCATATCTATCGGCCTCACACGTTTGTTTGACCAGTTGCGTGATAACAATTTGCTGAAATTTGGCGGGCCGACCCCCAACAAAGCTTTGGTTATCACTCAAAGCCCTGAATTTGCGGACAAGGCTATTCACCTCATCGGACAGCTCAGACAAAACGATATCCCGGCTGACGTGATGCTCAGAGATTGCAAGTTTAAGAAAAAAATGGAGTACGCCAACAAAATCAAAATTCCTTACCTTATCATTATTGGTGAGGATGAGGCTGCCAACAACAACTACACTCTCAAAAACATGACAACCGGCGAGCAATCGAGAGTTACTTTGGAAGAACTCATCAAACTGGTGAAATAATCTTGAAAAAGGCCGCTTACATTAAGCGGCTTTTTCTTTCCTAATCCTGCAACAAAATCTTGACTTTCTTGCCGTAGTATTTGGCCAGGGTATAGACTGCGCCCATATTTATGCCGCCGCGGCCTAGCTCCAAATTATCTAAAATATACATCGGGACACCGGTTTCGGCACAGACCCTTTCCATGCTCAGCTGCTTGGAGCTGCGTATCTGGTGGAGCTGCTGGGCAAGGCTACCCTGCAGACGTATTAACTCTTTTATTTCCTTATTTCTCATCTTGAAACTCCTTTATTTTGTTGCTTAAAACAAAACCGCCTTTTTAGCAAAAAGGCGGGGAGTTCACAACTGTGCTAGAACAGTCCGGGTTCTTCGAGCATAGCCTTATTCCCCCGGCTCCCCATAAAAGGAGTTGTTCTTTTACTAGCAAGGAGCTGTGACACTCCGCAGACACAACTCGCGTCTGCAAAACTGATATTACCCCTTTTTACTTAAATTACAATTAAAATTATTCTATCTTTAACGCACAAAAAAACCGCTCATATTTGAGCGGTTTTTTCTTTAAACAAAGCCTTAAATTATTTGCTTTCTTCGGCTTTAGTCTCGTCTTTGGCTTTGGCTGTGGCAGACAAGTCATCTGCAATACGAGCCGAACGACCACGCAATGCACGCAAGAAATACAATTTTGCACGGCGGATCTTACCAATACGAGATACCTCAATCTTGGCTACATTCGGAGAATAAAGCGGGAATACACGCTCTACACCCTCGCCGAATGAAATTTTACGAACGGTGAATGAAGAATTCAAGCCATCGTTTTTGCGAGCAATGCAAACGCCCTCGTAAACCTGGATACGCTCACGGTCACCCTCTTTTACTTTGGTGTGAACCTTCAAGGTGTCACCCGGTTTGAAGTCAGGCAGATTTTTGCCTTCCATCAGCTTTGACATCTGCTCTTTTTCAATGTTTTCAATAATGTTCATCACTTTTACCCTTTTGTAAGTATTTGGTTTGCTTGTACACCTAATTCTTTTCAGAATCAAGATATTTTTTCCACAAATCAGGCCGTCTGGCCTCGGTTACCTGTTTTGATTGCGCTAAGCGCCAATCTTTTATCTTTTGATGATGCCCGCTCAATAATACCTCAGGAACGTTTCTTCCTTGCCAATTGCTCGGCTTGGTATATTGCGGATATTCCAGAAGATAGTTCTCAAAACTCTCCTCTTTGGCGGAATCCTCGTTGCCCAAGACCCCCGGCAGTAGGCGGATGACGGCATCTAGCATAATCTCTGCTGCCTGCTCTCCCCCGGTCAAGACATAGTCCCCGATTGAAATGTCTTCTGCCCCATAGGCCTCCAACACTCTCTCGTCTATCCCCTCAAACCGGCTGCAAATAATGGTCAGCTCTTGCTCTTGTGCCAGTTCTCTTACCAGTTGCTGAGTTAAGGGTTTGCCTCGGGGGCTCATGTTCAACAGGCGTCCGCCCGTGTAGTGCTTCTCCAAAGCTGCACCCAAAACATCCGGGCGCATAACCATTCCGGCCCCACCGCCCATCGGCGTATCATCCACGGAACCATGCTTATCAAAAGCAAAATCCCTGATGTTGACAGCCTCCAAGCTCCATTTGCCCTCGTCATAGGCCTTGCCGGTTAGGGAATGACCCAGAAACCCGGGGAAAAGCTCCGGAAATATGGTCAGAACCTTAACTTTCAGCATCCTCTTCATCCACGGAAGAATACTGCATCATCTTTACAATAATAAACCCGTCTTTGAGGTTTACGGTCGGCACATAGGCCTTGGTAAAGGGAAGCATCTCTAAGCGATTTTCTTGTGTCTTGAGCTCTATGATATCGCCGGCACCAAAGTTGTATAATGCGTTTACAACTCCAACTTTTTCACCGCTCTCGCTCAAGGCCATCAGACCAATCAAGTCTGAGTGGTAGAACTCTTCCTCCTCCAGCTCAGGCAAAAGATTGCGTTCAATATACAACCCGGTGCCGATTAATCCCTCGGCAGTGGTGCGGTCTTCAACGCCTTTGACCTTTACCCTCAGCAAATCTTTGGAGTGGCCCACAATCTTCAGCTCAAATTTGCGGCTGCCGGTTTGGTCCGTCAGCGGGCCATATTGCGTGAGGCCTTTCTCTTCGGCGGTAAAGCTTTTGACTTTAACCTCGCCTCTGATACCGTGAACCCCGACTATGGCGCCTAAACAAATTTTTGCTGGTGTGCTCATTCTTAATTCCCTCTCAAAACGGCAGGTAACTTAAAAATTTGTTACTCAGCAGAAGCTTCAGCCGGAGCTTCTTCTGCAGGAGCAGCAGCCTCAGCGGCGGCAGCCTCAGCGGCAGCTTTAGCTTTCTCTTCTTTTTCCTTAATGCGCTCTAAAGCTTTGGCTTTGGGAGCAGATTTCTTGGGCTGTTCACGCTTAGCAGGGGCAGCAACCAAACCCAAAGAAGACAACATCTTCTGCAATCTCTCGGTCGGCTCAGCACCGTTGGAAAGCCAATATTTTACACGATCTTCGTTGATTACAAATCTCTCAGCATGGTCTTTGGGAAGCATCGGATTGTAAGAACCCAATCTCTCAATAAAACGGCCATCACGAGGAGCGCGCTGATCGGCTGCAACTACCTTGTAAAACGGACGCTTTTTAGAACCACCACGAGACAGTCTGATACGTACTGACATTTATTTTCCTTTCTATATAGTTTACTTAAACGGGAATTTTCCCATGCCTCCGCCCAGCATGGAGCCAAACGGAGAGTTCTTTAACATGGCCAACTTGGACATGCCGCCCAAGGGACCCATCTTCTTCATCAAAGTAGACATCTGCTCAAATGATTTTAGCAGCTTGTTTACCTCATGAACCTCTACTCCGGAGCCTTTCGCAATTCTTTTCTTGCGAGATGCCTTGATAATATCGGGATTTCTTCTCTCCATAGGTGTCATGGAAAGAATTATCGCCTCTTGCTTCTTAATCAAATTGTCACCAACTCCGGCAGCTTCAATTTGATTCTTAAATTTGGACAGACCGGGAATCATTCCAATAATGCCTCCCAGCGAGCCCAATTTTTGAACTTGTTTCAGTTGCGACAACATCATGTTGAGGTCAAAACGCCCCTTCATCATCTGCGCGGCTAATTTCTCGGTCTCTTGGCGATCTACGTTCTCAATGGCTTTCTCCACCAGCGAGACAACATCGCCCTGGCCCAAAATTCGCCCGGCCAGACGGTCTGCATGAAACTCCTCAAACTCGTCTAATTTCTCACCGGTACCCAAAAATTTGATGGGAACCCCGGCAACCATCTTCATGGATAAGGCCGCCCCCGCACGAGAGGAGCCGTCTATCCTCGTTAAAACCAAACCGGTTACACCGACTTGCTCTTTGAACTCTTTGGCAACATTGCAGGCATCTTGCCCAATCATGGCATCTGCCACCAGCAAAATCTCTGTCGGGTTGGCAATTTTCTTGACCTCTACCACCTCGTCCATCAGCTGTTGGTCTATGTGCAAACGCCCGGCCGAATCCAATATGATGACATCAAAACCACCTTTTTTGGCATAGTCAATGGCTCGGCGAGTGGTGGCAGCCGGTTTCTCACCTTTGATAATCGGCAAAGCATGGCCTTTGATTTGCTCAGCCAGTTGCGCCAACTGCTCTTGCGCCGCCGGACGATATATGTCCAAAGAGGCCAACAAAACTTTTTTGCCGGTCTTGGCATTTATTCTCTTGGCCAGCTTGGCAGAAGACGTGGTCTTGCCTGAGCCCTGCAAACCTACCATCAATATTGATACCGGAGGAACCGCCTGAAAATTAAGAGAAGTGTCTCCCTCGCCCAAAAGCTTTAACAACTCATCGTGGACAATCTTGACCACCATCTGCCCCGGCTGAATGGAGCGAACAACTTTTTCGCCTAAGGCCTGCTCTTTTACTTTGGCAATAAACTCTTTTACCACCGGCAGAGCAACATCCGCTTCCAACAAAGCGATGCGAATCTCACGCATGGTGTTATTAATATCTTCCTCACTCAAAACACCGCGTGAGGTGATCTTATTAAAAACAGCGGTTAGCTTATCTGTCAGTGTTTCAAACATTGCCTAACTCTTAATTTAAACCTCTAACGCGCCAGTGTGCGAACCCTCGCTGACTGGCGGCACTCCTCGGAGTGTATCAATTTTTCGTTATATAATTTGAAAAATCTGGTGGTTTTATACCTATTTTATCTCTAAGAGTCAAGCAAAAAAAGAACCGATTGTCACTTAAGACAATCGGCTCTTGAATGATAGGATCTCCTCGTTATTTTTTGGAGCAGAACTCCACAGGCACCCAGTCGGCACCGTCGCTGTCGGCATTGGCCTTGCGCCTCATTGCCGCGGCCTGACGATCCGTGATTTCCTCCTGCACATACTGGCCGTCCTCACCTTTCACGAACTTGTAGTTGTGTCCGTGGATGCTCAGGACGCCGCCGGAGGTGTTCATCAGCTGGCAGCTGATCCAGGGATTGCCAGAGTTGATCGAGAAGCTGAACGCCTTTTCGGGCTCCAGAATCGGCACCACGTCGACCTTTCTGACCGAGATGAGACCGTCGAGCCGACCGAAGATGACCACGAACTTTCCGCACAACCGACCGTACTGAGAGGGCTCTCCGTCGCCGTTGTAGATGAGGTTCTTGGTGTATCTCTTTCCGTCTTCTTCGAACTCGTTACGAACAACGAACACCGTCGCGATCTTGTTCTTGATTCGATACAGCTTGGCGTACTTGTTGCTTCCGTTGTCGTTTTTGCGGCGAGCATAAACTTCACCGTCAGCTTCGCCGACCTCGTAGAGGTTGAACTCGACATCGAAACCAGCACCCATCTCGGGAAAATACAGACGCTCAGTCTTACCGTCGTTCACTCGCTCCTTTTGGAGATAAATTTTCTTACACATAATTGTAGGGTTTTAGTTAGTAATAGTATTAATTTTTAAAAAATGTAGGGTTGATATAATTCTTTTTCTCAAATTTGTCAAACACAATTTATTTTTACAGAGGGCTTAAATTCTAGCTTTTTAAGAATATCTATGTTTTATAAGGAGTTAGAAAATATGAAAATTGTGATTATTGGCGGCGGAAGTGCCGGTATGGCTGCAGCAACCAGATTGCGTCGACTGAACGAAGATGCAAGAATCGTCATCTTGGAAAAAAACAATGAATTTGCTATCGCAAGCTGCGGTTTAACCTATCTGCTCTCTGATGTTGTTAAAGAAGCAGATGATTTGACCGGAGCTACTGTCTCGCAAATGCAAAATATTTTTAAAATCGAGGTCAAGCTCAACCACGAGGTTCTCTCTGTTGAGAGAAACGAGAAAAAAGTCTTGATTGCAGACCACAAGCCAGAAACTTATGACAAACTCATTATCGCCACCGGCGCTCTGCAGCTGCGGCCAGATATCCCCGGTATCTTGGGCGATAATATCTTTACAATCCGCACTTTGAGCGGTATCCAACGCATTAAAGACTATTATCTTGGCACTAACGCCTCCGATGTTATCATCTTGGGCGCCGGAGATATCGGAATCGAGGCGGCAGAGGCTTTTGCCCAGCTTAAGGCCAAAGTCACCCTCATTGATAAGAGTGACCATATTCTCCCCTATTTTGATGCCGACATGACAACCTCCCTGGAAAAAGAGCTTAACTCTTGCGGCATCAAGCTTGCGCTTAACACTCAAATCAAGGAATTTAAGGACTCTGAAATTTTACTGGATAATGGCAAAAAGCTTAAATTCGATATGGCAATTATTGCCACCGGTGTCAAATCCGATGTCAAGCTGCCGGTGATGGCTGATTTGGATATCGGACAAAGCGGCGGCATTCTCGTTAACCAATATATGCAAACCAATGATACCGATATCTATGCTTGTGGAGATAATGTGGAAATCATCAATCGCATTACCGGGATGCCTGAGCGCTGGCCAAATGCATCAAACGCGCTCAAGCAGGCACGCATAGCGGCAGAGCATATTTGTGGCGGCAATTCCGCTTTCAGAGACATCATCGGCACCAATATCTGCAAAGTTTTCAGACTCACGGCGGCGGTTGTCGGCTGCAACGAAGCCAAGCTGAAAGTTGCTAATATCGACTACCAAAAAATTTACCTTCGGCAAGAAGACAAAGCCTCCTATCTTCCCAGTGCCAAGCCGCTGGCTATGAAGCTTTTGTTTGCCGCCAACGGCCTCATCCTCGGCGCGCAAATTATCGGTGAGGCCGGCGTGGCCGAGCGTATTAATGCTCTCAGCGCCCAGATGCAGCATGGAGGCTGTGTATCAGACCTTATTTTTGAGGAAATTGCCTTTGCTCCGCCCTACAGCATGGCCAAAGATATCATCAACAATATCGGCTCGTTGGCTTGGGAAGTTTTGAGCGGAAGGCTACGCTATATTGATATTGAAGATTTGGATGAAATCATCCCCGTAGATGTCAGAAATCCCGAAAACTTCGCTCTCGGGCATTTGCCAGGAGCAATCAACTTTCCTTTGGCCACGCTCAGAAAAAGTTTCTCAAAACTTCCAAAGAAGAAGAAAATCGCACTCTATTGCCACAATGGTTACGCTGCCTACCTCGCCTACTGCATCTTGTCGCAACGAGGTTTTGACAACGCATATCTATTGGCTTCTCCGCCTGAGGTGTAAGTCTGAGGCAAAGATTTTGAAGTTTATTTTATTTTTAGCAAAAAAACTTCTTGCAAATTAAAGTTTTTTAGATTATTAAGGTGATGTTTCTTGCAAAGGTCCCATCGTCTAGTGGCCTAGGACATCGCCCTCTCACGGCGGTAACGCGAGTTCGAGTCTCGCTGGGATCACCAATTGAAAATGCGCTCCGTTAAGAGCGCTTTTTTTGTTGATGATCAAGCGAGACTATTCAATTCCGACTAAAAGCGGTTGCTTCGCTTCGTTACCTTGCTCTCAACCGCTAGTCTCATTGCTTGGCTCATAAAAAACACCGGAGCAGCGGTGTTTTTTATTTCTCAGCACTGGGATCACCAATTAAAAATGCGCTCCGTTAAGAGCGCTTTTTTTGTTGATCAAGCGAGACTATTCAATTCCGACTAAAGCGGTTGCTTCGCTTCGTTACCTTGCTCTCAACCGCTAGTCTCATTGCTTGGCTCATAAAAAACACCGGAGCAACGGTGTTTTTTATTTCTCAGCACTGGGATCACCAATCAAAAATGCGCTCCATTGAGAGCGCTTTTTTTGTTGATGATCAAGCGAGACTATTCAATTCCGACTAAAAGCGGTTGTTTCGCTTCGTTACCTTGCTCTCAACCGCTAGTCTCATTGCTTGGCTCATAAAAAACACCGGAGCAACGGTGTTTTTTATTTCTCAGCACTGGGATCACCAATTCAAACAGCAGTCATGAAAATGGCTGCTTTTTCTTTTATTTCCAAGGCTTTCAACAAGTTCGGATGTTTTTTTTCAAAAATCGTCATTTTTTTAATTTGTCCGAAGTTTAATATAAAATAACTTTTATATCATCATTAGATAGGTTGTTTATTTTCTTGAATATTATAGCCTTATGTGTTATTATGATCACAATGGTTGCAATGTTTTAGTTAAGGAAAGGAAAAGGGAATGCAGTATATAGAAATACATAACGAGGATTTAAAAGCTGGATACAGGACTTTTCTTTTGGGAAAACAAGATGATAGGATTGATTTTTTTGCATATACTGGTGATACTGCTATAAATGCAAATGAACAAGGTTTAAAAACAAATGCCTATCTTCGAGGATATTTTTTAAGAAAAGGGTTTTCAAGTGCTGTTCGAAACGCAGATCCTAATATTATGGAACCTGTCTACAAGGACAATGAAAATAGAGATGTTTCACCTTCATCTGTTGATGAGGCATTAGATTTGATATATTCTAGTAAATTAAATATATCAGGATTTAAATTCAAAAAAGGTCTTACTGATGAACAAAAAGAGCAAGCCTTTGGTAAAGTAATTGACAGTTTTGTTAGTGCTTCTAAAAATTTAGATTTTAGTTCAGAAAAGAATTTATTTATTGTTCAGGGAAGCTTTTTACCCCAAGTGGCTTATAATAATGGTGGTTCGCAGAATATGGAAATAACCGGCGTTGATGTTCAAGAAAGACTTGGACTAGACACACAGGATGTTAAGGTTCAACAAAAGCTTCGAGAAATAAACCGTGTTGCTAATGAAAGACATGACGGCACTCCAAATAAAAGTAAAATGGGAGAAATCTCTCCAGTTTTACAGGCTTTATCTAATAGACGAGTTAGATAGGGGAAGCTCGTAAACCATGAGTTAAGCATCACCAATTCAAAAAAGCGCTCCTCAAAGAGCGCTTTTTTTGTTGATGATCAAGCGAGACTATTTAATTTAAGACTAAAAGCGATTGCTTCGCTTCGTTACCTTGCTCTCAAAAAACTTGCGGAAATTTTATGATTGCTGTATCTTATGAAAGAGAAAAACATATCGGAGCTAAGTAACTATGAAATTTAATTCTTTGCTAAATCTGCTTTTACCTAATAAAAAATATTCCGCAAACATTGTCGCCAATGAAAAAATCAATACTCAAAAGGTAAAAAAAGCCGCCAAAATTATTTTGCAATTACAATCAGAAATGAAAGATTATATCGCTCAAGGTTCCGGTCCTTTTTTGGCGGCTATATATGATGAAAAAGGTAATTTAATTGCCAAAACAGCCAATAGTGTCGTGAGCGAAGGATGCAGCAATAATCATGCCGAGGTTAATGTTATTAAAGCCGCCGAAAAAGCTCTTAATACCTATGATTTATCTTCTTATAACTTAAGCCTTTATGTTACATCTGAGCCTTGTATGATGTGCTTGGGGGCCATTATGTGGTCGGGAATAAAAGCTGTTTATTACAGTGTCCCTTCCAAAAGAGTGGAGGAAATTACCCATTTTGACGAAGGTTTCAAACCTAATTGGTTTGAAGAATTCAAAAAACGCGGCATTACGGTCTATGGAAATATTGCTCAAGCCGAAGGTGAAAAAGTCCTGAAGTCATATGTCGCAGATGGATATACTGTCTATCAACCAGAAAGATAAAAAACGCTCTCACATTACAGCAAAAAAAATCTTAACCATATCTATTATGGTTAAGGTCTCAAAGCAACTGTCTTTTATAACTTATTTTTTGAGGGCAACTTCTTCCCAGCTCTTTAGCCCTATCTTGCCCCAGTCTACCGGTATCTTGTCTACCATTTTCATGTTGGCTATGTAGCAGTCCTTGATATTTTCCAAAATGGTTTCAACCACCACAACTGCCGGTGCTTTGCGTAATTTATCTCTGACCTGCGGATTAATATAGTCCAAGATAATTCGCTCTTCCGGTCTGCGCATAAAAATTGCGTGATCACAGCCGTCATAAACAATCTGAGGATTTGATGGGGTGGCAGCCTTGGCGGAGATGTAAATATATAGCTCTCCTTCGGCGCCTTCAGCTATTACAAAGTCATTTTCCGTTGTGTATCCTGACATTAGCGCCCCATGTTACGATATAGCATTTGTGTAAACTGAGTTGTTTTCTGCACGGTATTTTTTTTCATTTTTTGACATGCTGCTCTAAATTTTTTGCCTAATCCCGTGTTATGAACCTCTCTCCATGCATGGCCAAAACTGGCTAGAGAAGCAGCTGCCCCTCCATAAAAAAGGGCAGCTCCACTGATACTTTCGGGAGCAAGTTTAGTCATAGCCAAAGTGACAGTCCCCACAGCTACTCCTCTCATGAACCTACGCGCTGACCTCCCAGCTTTACTATTTGCAGCTGCCTGCATCCATTCAGGAATGTATTTATTTGTTTTCTCATCTATTTTATCATGAGCAGCTACCCCACAGCTATAAATTTTCTTAAGACCTCGTTTCACATCTTTTACAAAGTCTTTCAATTCTAAATCTTCTGCCATCGTTAAAGCTCCGTTTATTGTCTTTTGTTATTTTCACAATAGCACTTTGGACAAAATTTGTCAACACAAAAGCAATCTCTGCTTCTTAATTTTACATTATTTTACCGACAAATGTTTAAAGAACACTTAAACAACAAAAAAGCCGCTTCTTGCAAAGCGGCTTTTGCTGATATCTTCTCCTTACTTAACCTCTGGCCAATTTACAAGTTTGTCCAAAAAGGCCTCAACAAAGTCAGCCCGGCGGTTCTGATAATCCAAGTAATAAGCATGCTCCCATACATCTATGGCTATCAGCGGTTTTAAGCCCTTGGCCACCGGCGTATCGGCGTTTGAGGTCTTGAGTATTTTGACCTTGCCGTCTTCTATGACAACCCAAGCCCAGCCGCTGCCAAATTGTGTCACGGCCGCATTCTTTAACTCTTGCTTGAAGTTGTCATAGCTTCCGTATTGCTCAACAATCATTTCCAGCAACTTGCCCTTGGGTGCGCCACCGCCGTTTGGTCTCATCGACATCCAAAACATTTGGTGATTCAAAGCCTGGCCGGCATTGTTGAATATTGCCTGCTTATCTGCTTTGCCGTAGGTGGCCTGAATAATCTCTTCCAAGCTCATATTCTCATATTCTGTCCCGGCGACCAGCTTGTTTAGGGTATCCACGTAGTTCTTATAGTGCTTGCCGTAGTGATACTCAAAAGTTTGCTCCGTCATATAGGGGGCAAGAGCATCTGCCGGATATGGCAAAAGTAACATCTCAAACATTTTCTTTCTCCTCTTAGTTGTTGTCTCCATGTTGTTTGATATAGGCATTAGTTCCTATTTCATCAAGCATCTTTTGTTCTTTTTGTTCATTTTCATAGCGTTCAACCGCCTCGCGGTGCTCGTCTACTATCTCAAAGGTCTTTTGCTCCTTAAACATCTCTGATATTTTATCGCGAATCGCCTCTATCTCTGCCTTTACGCAGCGCAAGTGTTCCTCCTCTCCGCGCCTTATCTTCAAATATCTCTTGGTAAACAAGCCAAAATCTCCAACCCCGGGATTTTGCGCGGCAAACCTCTTTTCCTCCTCATACTTGGCGTCTAGTTGTTTGATATTCTCGATGACTTGAGCCTCCTCATCCATTTTCTCAGAGAGTTTTTTGCGCTGCTCATCTATATTAAATTTTTGGATTCGGCTCAGTATTTTTAATGATTTACCCATCTAACTCAGACTTCCATTGTATAAGGAATGGCCAAAATATTCCCCAAAAGCTCGTAGCACTCCGCCAAGGAGAAACGCTCTTGCTTGCCCTGGGATAAAAACGCCTCTAGCTTGGGGTAATAAAAAATAGCCTCATCCACTTCCTTATTAGACCCCTTCTTATAGGCTCCTAAGCGAATCAGCTCTGCCATATCCTC
>CALXVW010000098.1 GCA_944392185.1 uncultured Alphaproteobacteria bacterium | reverse complement strand
CACCAATCTGGACCTCTATAAACTCGACATCTTCATTACTATTGTTTTGAATCCGATGCTTAACTTCTACCGGAATAAAGACATTTTCTCCCGCTTTTTTGGTCAGCAACTCTTCTCCCAATGTGATTAGAGCCTCTCCTTTTACAATCACCCAATGCTCGCTTCTGAAATGGTGCAATTGCAAAGACAATTTGCCCCCCGGAATCACTTTTATTCTTTTAACACAGAAATTAGCCTCAGAATCCAAAACTTCCCATGTTCCCCAAGGGCGGGTATCATTATCACCGCGCTTATAATTATTTGCCATCTTTTATCCCTTCTTAATTAAGTTTTTACTTGATGTAAGAGAATATAAATAATATAACTAATTCCGCAAGGTTAATTTTGTATTGGGTGGAAAAATAATGAAATCACCTGCCATCACTCAGGCTATGGATATCTTAAAATTGCTTCGGCAAATTACCGAAACAAATGCTCCCGTTTCTGAAAAACTTAATAAAATCATTGAAATGATTGCCAAGCAAATGGAAGCCGATGCCGCTGCCTGCTATGTGATGGTGGATGATAACTACTTGGAGCTTTTTGCTTCTTTTGGTTTTAATAAAGATGCCAACCATAAAATTTCTCTGCGGCTTGGTGAAGGATTGGTCGGTGATGTGGCAAAGCACAATCGTTCTTTGGCTGTAACAGATGTTTGGAAACACCCATTGTTTTCCTATAAGCCCGAAATGGGTGAAGAGCCTTATAAATCTTTTGTCGGCGTTCCTCTCATCCGTTGGGGAAGAGCTATCGGTGTTATTACTCTCCAAAATAAAGAAAATGTCGAATATTCAAATACTCAAATTGAAATTCTTGAGACTGTTGCCATGGTCTTGAGCGAGCTTGCCTCCTCTGATGATATGAACGAGTTCAAAAATGAATTGATTAAAGAAAGAGGCCAATCCGGCAAAGAAAAATATAAGGGTATCGCTTTGAGCAAAGGTTATGGAATCGGGGTGGCAGTGGTACACCGCCGCAGACAGGCTGTTTCCAAAATCTTTGCCGAGGATAAGGAAAAAGAACTCCGCAAGCTGGAAGTGGCTCATACCCAAATGAACCATGATTTGGATGAAAAATTTAATTCCACCAAACTCGGTATCGGTGAACATGTTGATATCTTGGATGCCTACCGTATGTTTGCCAAAGACAAAGGTTGGTATAAAAAAATTGCCGACAATGTCTCCAGCGGATTGACCGCCGAAGCCGCCGTTGAGCGTGCCTATGAGGATATGTGGAACCGCTTGTCGGGCACATCAGATACTTACATGAAAGAACGTCTCCATGACCTAAGAGATGTGGCGGACCGCCTGCTTGGCTACTTGAGCGGTGACAGAACCGATATTTCTTCCCTTGACGCAAAGGATCTGATTGTGGTGGCCCAAACCATGGGGCCCGCAGACCTTATGGATTATGACTACAACAAAATCCGCGGTTTGATTATTGAGGACGGAACCCCAACCATGCATGTGGCCATTGTTGCCAAAGCTCTCGGCATTCCCGTCGTTTCTAAAATTAAAGGAATTTACAACGAAATCAAAACCGGTGAGCTTATTGCCGTTGACGGCAACGAAGGCTATGTTTATATCCACCCAAGCGAGCCAATCCAACAAAAAATCAAAGCAAAAATATCTGAAAAAGAAAAACTGCAGGCTAAACTGGCCGAACTCAAAGATCTACCGGCAGAAACTCAAGACGGAACAAAAATTAACCTCTACTTGAATGTCGGACTTTCTTTTGACTTGGATTATATTAAAACCACAAATTGCGACGGTATCGGCCTTTATCGAACAGAAATTCCGTTTATGGCTTCTGAAACCATGCCGGATGTAGAACAACAAATAAATTACTATAAAGAGCTTATGGACCGCTCGGGTGATAAAAAAGTTATCTTCCGCAGTCTTGATGTGGGCTCTGATAAACTGCTCCCTTACTGGGGAAATGTCGGTGAAGATAATCCCGCTATCGGTTGGAGATCCATCAGAATCACGCTTGACCGCCGGGCAATATTGCGCAAGCAGGTTTGTGCCTTTTTGCGGGCTGCCGCCGGTAAAGAGCTCAACGTCATGTTCCCTATGATAGCTAATCTGGCAGAATTTGAAGAGGCTAAAGAAACCCTAACCCTTGAGCTCGAAAAAGAAAAACGCCGTGGCTCTCCTACCCCTAAAAAAGTTAATATCGGCTTGATGATTGAAGTTCCCTCCGTGGTCTTTCAGCTTGAGGCAATCTTAAAACAGGCTGACTTTATCTCGGTTGGAACGAATGACCTTGCTCAATTTGTTTTTGCTTGCGATCGCGGCAATCCCCGCCTGAGTGAAAGGTATGACGTGCTCTCTGCTCCATTCTTGAAACTTATGCACGAAATTGTTTTCCAAGCCAACAAAGCTAAAGTTCTTTGCTCGGTGTGCGGTGAAATGGCCTCTAACCCGATTGAAGCTTTGGCTCTTATCGGACTTGGGTACAGAAACCTCTCAATGTCAGGCTCTGCATTCGGCAAAGTCAAAAGCATGGTGCGCTCTACTAACCTCGAAGATATTGAAGACTATATCAAAATCATGCTCAAATCCAACCGTCGGACTTTGCGTCCGCAATTAATTTCATATGCCAATGATCATGGTATTGAAATTTATTAAAAAGTATGTAACAATCAGCTCAATTTTAAGAAACTCTTGATAGAAAAAAAGGAAAATATCGTGAAAAAAGCCAAAGTCAGCCCAGAAACAACAGAACAAGTTGTTATCGAGAATCCGACAGAAGAAAAAATAAAAGCCGAAAAGCCGCAAAAACAAGTCAACAAAGTCGGCGCTTTGCTTAAAGAAATGCGCTTGCAAAAGGGCTTGAAATTGCCAGAAATTGCTAAACGCCTTTGTATCCGCAAATTTTATCTTGAAGCGATTGAGGAAAGCGATTATAAAGAAATCCCACCGTTTCCTTACGGGGTCGGGTTCATCCGTTCTTATGCCGATTATCTGGGTCTAAACAGCAGCAATATTGTTGAGCTCTACAAAGAAGAAACCAATACCAACCCTGACAAGAATATTTATGTTTTGGAGCCACAAAGTGAGGCTACCGTTCCTAACCGCAAATACCTTGTCATCAGTTTACTGGCTCTGATTTTGGTTTATGTTTTGTGGTATTTTTACAATAATCAGGCTATGGAAGAGGAAACTCCTGTCGCTTCTACTACAGAATCTGTACAGGCAACAGATGATGTTGCCCCGTCAGAGGCTATGCCGCTTGTGGTAGAGGACTACACGGTTGCTCCTGAAGTACCTGAGATTGAAAATGAGGCTCTCTTGGTTTCTGCTCCTGAAGAAGAAACCGCTGAACCAGAAGTAAAAAAAGAAGAAGAATCTGCCCCTGAGAATCCTGCTCCGGAGATCGTCAACAACCAAGTAACAATCACTGAAGCTTCTTTTGTGGAACCTGAAAAAGAAAATGCAAAAGCTCCGGTGGCTGCCGAAGAGCCTAAAAAAGACGAGACCGTGGTTATCAAAATCAAAGAAGAAACCTGGATTGAGGTTAAAAATGCCGACACTCTCTACATCAGCAAGGTTTTGCATAAGGGAGACGAATATGTTGTGCCAGAGGGTGGAAAAGGTATGATTTTGTCCGTGGGCAAAGTTGAAGGAGCTGATGTCTACATCAATGGCAAGCTTACAAAAGTTGCAAGACCCGGCAAGAAAACGAATATTGCTCTTGATCCGTTCTTGGCTGAAGTTCATTAGCACATAAAATTTTATCTCAAGAAAATGGCCGGCAGCTCTAATCTCTCGGCTGTTTTCTTTTTTTATAAAACATGCGCTATTTATCAAAATTAAGGAATTAACAAAATGAATTTTACGGAAAAACTGGGAAATGTCGTCAACCGCTATAATGAGTTGGAAGCTCTGATTTTAGAGCCGAATCTTTCTTCTGATGAATTGGTAAAAATGAACAAGGAGCTGGCTGCCCTTGCGCCGGTGGTTGAGGCTATCAACAATTTTAACAAAACCGAGCAAAATATGAATGATGCCAAAGCCATGATGGACGATGCATCTCTTGATAAGGAAATGAGAGATTTGGCAGAAGCTGAATATTATGAGCTCAAAGAAAAAATGCCGGATTTGGAAAAAGAAATTAAAATTTTGCTCTTGCCTAAAGATGCCGAGGATGAGAAAAACGCCATTTTGGAAGTAAGAGCCGGAACCGGCGGTGATGAGGCCGCTCTTTTTGCAGGCGTTTTGTTTGAGATGTATCAGCACTATGCTCAGCTCCAAGGTTGGAAGTTTGAGGTGATGGATGTGAGCGAGAATGAGCTCGGCGGCTACAAAGAGGCCACTGCCTCCATCAGCGGCAAAAATGTGTTCTCCAAGCTCAAATTTGAATCCGGTGCGCACCGTGTGCAGAGAGTGCCGGTGACAGAATCTCAGGGGCGTGTGCATACCTCTGCGGCAACGGTTGCCGTTTTGCCTGAGGTTGAGGAAGTGGATATCTACATCAACCCGGCAGATATCAAAATGGAAGCTTATCGTTCATCGGGAGCCGGCGGACAAAAGGTTAACAAAACAAGCTCTGCCGTGCGTATTACCCATATTCCGACCGGAATTGTAGTTGAGTCCCAAGAAGAGCGCTCTCAATTTAAGAACCGTGACAATGCCATGCGCAAACTCCGCGCCAAACTTTACAATGCTCAGAAAGAGGCTGCGGATGCCGCTTATTCTGAAAAACGCAAGCTCCAGGTCGGCAGTGGTGACCGCTCGGAGAGAATTCGTACTTATAACTATCCGCAAGGACGTGTGACCGACCACCGCATTAACCTCACCTTATATAAGCTTGATGAGGTTGTCAGCGGCGATGCCCTGGGTGAGATTATAGACGCTTTGATTGCTGAGGACCAGGCACAAAAGCTGGCTGAGCTAAACTAAAAGCTGGCTTATTTTTCATCGGAGAGAAGTATTTTTATTCTCTTGTCATAAAATCTGATAAGGCGGAAATATTTCTTAAAAGAAAGTGCCTCTCCGCGCTCAATGGCATCAATATTGGCAATGGATAAATCGCACCGGCAGGCAATATCGGTGATGGGCAGATTTTTATCAAGCCTGATTTGTCTGAGCTGTGAAGCCAGTTGGTATCGTAATAAAAAAGAAAAATTGTTCATTGTTTTAAACTCCTAAATTTCTTAAAAAAGAAACCGCCTTTTTAGATAAAAGGCGGGGAGTTCGAAACTGCGCTAGAACAGTCCGGGTTCTTCGTGCATAGCCTTATCCCCCCGGCTCCCCATAAAAGGAGTTGTTCTTTTACTAGCAAGGAGTTTCGATACTCCACAGGAGCAACTCGCCCCTGCACCGCTCATACTAGAGCAGAAAAATTAAAATGCAATTAATTTGTGTGAAGCTGTTTGGTAAGAGTTAGCATCATCTCCCTGCGGTTTCGGATATAAGGATGAATTTATATTTTGCTCACTTTGCTTAACCTTATTTTCAACTTTTGAGATTATGATTATCATAATCTATCCTTAGGAGTTTGGAATGAAAAAGGTTATCCTGGTAAATATTCTGTTCATGTTTATGGCAAGTGCTTGCAGCTTGTTTAATCAAAATAAAGAAGAAAAATTTGTTAATCCGGTCTTTTATGAAAAAATGATTTCTGCTTCGCATTCAAATTTTGAAGTGCAACTAACCCCAACAAGTATTTATATGTTTTCCAGCGAAAGCTTTAAGTATAATTATACTTGTAAACTCATCAATAACCAAATGGATACGGTTAGTTTGGAATGTTTTAAGTATAACTATAAAAATGAAAAAGAAGAAACACAAGTTTTCACCTATACCCTAAAACCTTGCACTAAAGAAAACCTTTGCTTAGATGAAGGCGGATGGTTAGTTTATCAAAAAGTTAAGCCCTATAAATATTTTGATGAAACACTTACTTATATAATTCCTTCAAAATCTGAAGATGCTCCCAAAGACAAATTTGTAAATCCGTTGTTTTATGAAAAATTATCTCCGATATCCCGCGGTTCAAGGCCAACCTTTTTGACGCCAACTTCTGTTACCACTATAGATTTATATGGGAAAGAAGACATTGGAAAATGCAAAATGCTTGAAAATACCCCTATGTTTGTGACCTTAGATTGTTCATTTTATCATGAAGAAACTAAAGAAACCTATGGATATGTTGTTCGTTATGTATTACAAGGATGTGATGAAAAAAAAGAATATTGCTTTGATGGTGAATGGTTCGTATTAGAAAATGCGTCAGGCAGTTCTATAGGAACATTTGTTATTAAAGAAAAAGATATGGGGCAGTAAGAACTGCCCCTTGATTTTATTGCCAATATAATATGTTTCTGATTTGTTGTTCGGCCCAATCATTTCGGTCTTTTCCGACATCTTTACGATGTACATTTTTGAGAATACCTTCATCGCCAAACAAGTTTTTCTCGGCAATAGCTTTTCTGAGTTTGGGCCAATTTTCTTGAGAGACATTTCCTGTATTAAATTTTATATCCAATAATACATTTTGCAATTCAGGTGGATAAGAGGCAAAATCAGGGAACTCTCTCTGGAGATACTTTGTATCTTGTGCCAGATGATCACGGAGCAATCTATCAGTTTCATTGGAAGATATCCTTAATTGAGACTTATTACTATAAAAATCAGCTTGATTATTATTTTTCTCAAGTAATTTTCCTTTTTCATCAACGTTTTGCTTTCCCTTTGAGGTTATTTTATCAAAATAATCAAAAGTGGCTCTTTTTTCTTCTTCTGTTGCAGAACGCCCATTTAGCTCCCAATTTACTTTATTAAAAGTATTCCAATCGTCAATATTGGCACCGGCACCTGTTGTCTTATTCCATGTTGTATCAATATAGATATAGTCTAAAGGTTTTTCCTTATCTTTTATCACAGGGATCATACGCTCTTTTAAAGAATTATCATCAAAATTCACATCCGTACGAGTAAGATCTCCTGTATTTGTCTTATTGTTCTGGGCCAGTTGGTAAGAGTTAGCATCATCTCCCTGCGGTTTCGGATATAAGGCTGAATTTATATTTTGCTCACTTTGCCCTAACCATTGTTTTAGTTTGGCATAAGGATTATTGTTGGTGTTGTTATTAAAATTGTTGTTTAAGCCGTTATTATTTCCGCTCAAATTATTGGAAGAAGTTTGCTTTACCGGAGCTAACAAATGGATGCAATGTCATCTCTGAAAATATTAAAGCAAGAACAAACTAGTTGAGTTTTTTTACTATATATTATAAGTAATATAAAAGCTATTTATAAAGAGGTAGAAATGAAATTTATTAGCGGCTTTATAATAACATTATTTTTATTACTTTCTTGTGAAGCTAAAAACACAGAAGAAATTGACCTATCTCAGTACTTTAAAGGTATTACCGGAACAGCAGTTTTTTACAGTCCGGAGATTTCCAAATATAAAATTTATAATACCAAACTAAGCAATCTAAGATCCTCTCCTTGTTCAACATTTAAAATTATGTCTGCCAACATAGCCTTATCTGAAAATGTAATTTCAGGAAAAGATTCAAATATTGAGTGGGATGGAAAAAATTACGAAAATCTATCCTGGAATAAAACAATGAATATAAAAGAGGCTTTTCGCACATCTTGTGTCTGGTATTTTCGAAAATTGATTGATAAACTACCTCGACAAACGGTTAAATACTATTTACAAAAAAATCATTATGGCAACCAAGATATTTCAGATTGGCAAGGTACTCAAAACAGCAATACGAATATTTCTGAATTAAAAGGCTTCTGGATAGAATCTTCCCTGCAAATATCCCCTATGGAACAAGTCAGATTTTTGGCTCAGCTTTTCTCACAAGAAAATCAAACAACCCAAACATTAAAAGATATAATGTTAGTCACAAGTAGTCCATTTAAGGTCTATGGCAAAACAGGATTAGGGATAAAAAATGATAAGGTAGATACGGCGTGGTTTGTTGGGTTTTACGAACGAGATAACCAAAAAATTTTCTTTGCGATTAGATTGCATGATAAAGAAAACCGTATAAAAGATTATCGACATTTGGCGAGCTTCTATGCCAAACAGATCGCCTTAGATATCATACAAAATGCAAAAATTTTTTGGTAGAAAGGTTAAACATCTTCAGAGGGCAATGTGAAGCGTTCAATAATGAATTTGTATGAAGAATTTAAAAGAAATAATATTGGTCTCTGCAATTATTACAAACATTCGATAATGACATTTCATTAAATGAGGCTATATATTAAAAAAATTGGTAAAATAGATATATCTCGCCAAATAAACAAGAGCCGGTATGGATAAAACTATATAGGCTTTTATGAGATTTGTTCTACGTTTCTTCCAAGCATAAACCGTAGGTGCAATTATTATCAATAAATCTATTATTGTAAAAATGCTATAATTAATTTTGTTTTCATATGCCCAACCCAATGCATCTGCATTCCATGGCATTTGGTCGCTATTCATTTCTTTTGGATATGTTATGGCATATATAAAAACTAAAAATCCATTTAAGGCTGACAATAGATAAAACGGTATGAGTTTAATTTTTTTCATAATTGCACCTTGGGGATTGTTTAATATCATTTCACGACATAGACAAATTAAAATAAACATATAAATAATCAAGGGTGAAAAAATCCGAAGCATCCCTAGTGTTAAATTCAGTATACTTTGAAAAGTAATAATAAAATCAGTGAAATAAAACAGAGACCCAAGATAGATAGACATATAAACGATGATTTCCATAATTGAAAACGGCAACGTTATTGTTTTTGGCAGTTTAAATGCACCATAGATTTTTAGAAGCGTATAAAATGGTAAACTGAAAAAGTAAACACAGCACAGACCAAAGGCGCTAAAACGACAAGGAAGCCCCTCGGCAGAATAAA
>CALXVW010000097.1 GCA_944392185.1 uncultured Alphaproteobacteria bacterium | reverse complement strand
CGGGAATTTCAGCGGTTACGGTAACATTGTTTTTGTTTTCCGCCACTTCGATTTTTGGCTCTAAAGAGTTAGTCTCTGAGTGGTTGGCAAAGTCTAACATATTCCAAAAATGGTGGATGAGGTTTCTCAATTCTCCTTGCTGATTGTAAGAGGAGATATTCTGATTGTTGTTGTGGGTAGATAGTTGATTAGGCATAAGATGCTCCTTGTTTTAAGGGTTAGATTGTTGGCGCACGAGATCTTCCAATTGGTGTTTGGCCAAGTTGATCTGTGCGGTGTCGGAGAATTGTTCTAAACTGCGTTGCAGGTAGGTGTTAAGATTTTGCAAAGCGAGTTTGGCGTCTCCGTTTGCGTTTTTGAGCAAAATATCGGTAATTTCAGCGGCGTTATGCTTGAATAAGTTTTTCAGAGATATATTCATTTCGGCCATAAAAAACTCCTTGTTTTGCAGCGTCATAAATATAAGCACGCAAACAAGGAGTTTAAGAGGGCTAGAACTTATTGCCGTGTTTGTTCCACAACAATACCTTTTTGTTCCTGCTTGTGTTTCCACTTGAGTTTGGCATAAAGGCGCATATCGGAAACGGTGTCGGTCTCATCCATAATTTCTTTTCCCAAGATGGTTTCAAGAATATCTTCCATGGTGACAATCCCTTCCCAGTTTCCGAACTGGTCAATAATAAGGGCCATATGGTTGTGGTCTTCAAGCATGGCGTTCAAGACATCTTCCAGGCGGGCGGTGGGAGCAAAACTGCGCATTTTGCGGGCATAGTCATCAACCAAGTCAGTATCTTTGGCTTTATCAGAGCTTGATTTGTGGATATACCCTAAAAAGGTTGTTTCTTTTTCATCAACAATCGGAAAACGAGAGAACGGAGTTTTGGTTAAAAACTTGTCAAATTCCTTGATTGTCATTCCCGGCCGCACGGTGTGTACAACAGTGCGCGGGGTCATAATATCTTTGGTTTTAACCGCCGGCAGGTTAATAATATTGGTGATGATGCGGTATTTATTTTCTTCCAAGACTTTAGATGCTTTGCCCATTCTGGCCAGAGCCTTAATTTCTTCACGGATATTGGAGGCATCGTTGGAGGTGTTTTCAAACCAGCGAGTAATGAGGGCAGACATCCAGATAAGAGGTTTCATTAGGAACATCATGATGTGCAAAACAACAACCATGGAGGGTATAAGCTGTTTCCAATATTTAGCGCCGATAGATTTAGGCAAAATTTCAGACAACACCAAGATAAGGAATGTCATGATGCCAGAAGTCCAACCGATATATGATTGTCCGTAAATGTTTGCCACCTGAGCACCCACACCAGTAGCACCCACGGTGTGAGCAATGGTGTTAAGGGATAAAATAGCGGCCAAGGGCTCGTCGATATTAGCTTTTAGTTGAGAGACCTTGTGAAAAAGTTTTGGGTTATTATCTTCTAATTGAGCAATATAGCTGGGAACAATAGAAAGAAGAGCAGCTTCCATAACCGAACAAAGGAAGGAAACGGCAATCGCCATAACGGCATAAAAAATTAAAAGTATCATATCTCTTTAGTAAAAATGTTAATCCAACAAAGATAAAGGGTAGCAAAAAATTTATTAAAAATAAAGAATTATTATATAGAATTAAACAAGTATCAAAAAAGGAGAAAAAAGTGGGCAACAAATGGGCATTGGTAAGCGACTTTGACGGCACGGTAAGCGAGGATGATTTTTTCTGGTATGCGGTAGATCATTTTTTAACTCCGCAGGATTTAGAACCATGGGAAAGATACATGAGGGGGGAGATAAGCCACCTTGCGGCCATGAGGGGCGTGTTTTCCAAACTGCACGTCAGAGAAGATGAGCTGCAAAAATTTATAGACACGATTTATACGGATAAGCATTTGGAAGAAACGGCGGCTTATTGCCGGAAAGAGGGCATACCTTTTTACATAGCCTCGGCGGGGAGCGATTATTACATAAACAGATTAATAGGGAAGATTATCAAAAAATATGATATTCATTTGGTGACAAACCACGGGATTTATAGTCCGGAAAAGGGGTTGGAATTATTTCCGCCGGAGCAAAGTCCTTTTTATGATAAAGATGTGGGCATATCAAAGGCGGGGGTAGTCAGATTTTTAAAAAAAGAAGGATATAAAGTTATTTTTGCCGGAGACGGTCCGCCGGATGTTTTGGCAGCAGAAGAGGCCGATGTTGTTTTTGCAAAAAAATACTTGCTGGAAAAATGTAAAGAGAATAAAATAAACACCCACCCGTTCACCACGTTTGGAGATATTTTGAAATATCTCAAGGAGGTCTAGATGGCGTTTATACCTTTTCCCAACAAGCAGATAAATATTCCTTATCTATTAAAGATAGGCGAGGGCAAGTTGGCCAAAGTCGGAAAATATCTGATAGATAAGAATATGATCAATATAGTTGTTTTTTGGGGAGAAGGATTAGAAGCAGTTTTCGGAGAAGGATTGCAAGAAAGTATCAGGCCTTATGGTATCACGGTTTTACACAAACAAGATGTCAGGTTTATCAATATAGAAGAAGTCAACCGGGTAGCGTTTAATCTGCCCAATAATATAGATGTGATAGTAGGTATTGGTGGTGGCAAGGCGCTTGATTTTGGAAAATATTGTGCGCATTTGCTAAAAAAACCGTTCATCTCGATTCCGACATCAACATCCAATGATGGCTTTTGCAGCCCCAATTGCTCGTTGCTGGTAGACGGCAGAAGAAAGAGCATCAAGGCGAGCATTCCTTTTGGCGTGGTGATAGATTTGGATATCATTAAGAGTTGTCCTGAGGCTTGTTTTTATTCAGGTCTTGGAGACATGATATCAAAAGTAACCGCTCTGTGGGATTGGAAAAAAGCTTTTCAGAAAGGTTTTGAAAGGTACAATGATTTTGCCTCACTTTTAGCATATAATTCTTTGGATTTGTTGTTTATAAAACACAGTGTGGACATTCATTCACCGGAGCTTCAAAGGAGTCTGACCAATTCGCTTTTGATTTCGGGGATTGCGATGGAAGTAGCCGGCACTTCGCGCCCGGCAAGCGGTTCAGAGCATCTGATATCGCATGCCTTAGATGCCCTGGCGCGATATCCGCAAATGCACGGCATTCAGGTTGGTGTGGCCACTTATTTATGCGCCTTGTTGCAAAACAATCCGACCACGGACGGGGTGAGAGAGATATTAAGCAGGACGGGATTTTTCAAATTTGTATCTGAGCGCCCGTTGGACAAAGAAGAATTTTTGGCAGCATTGAGAATGGCGCCGACCATAAAGAAAGATTATTACACGATTTTATCCGAGCCGGAGAGTTTCAAACGTGCGGTAGAGTTTATAGAAACGGATGAAATTTTGCGCAATGTTATAAGAAATGGCTTTTAATCTGTAAGTTAGCCTTTTATATAAAGTGTTACAATTTTGTTACAAAACAGTTGCCTTAGGAAAGGAAATATGTTATATTAAATAATATAAAATCCCTTGAAAAAAGGAGGCTATTATGATAGAGGAAAAGACAGGTCGTGGGCATGATTTTTTAAGCAGAATTTCAGCCCCGAACATTGATAAGGAACAGATATTTGAAGCCTTGTTTGATGCCCGTGGTGTTGGAGAAGACATCAACACCAAGCATGTATTTTTTCAAGAAGTGATTATAAAATTCAATGCCTCCAAGGCTGTAGCCGTAATAAAGAATCATCTCCCTTATGAGACGGACAGCCACTATGTGGATGTAGCCTTGTATCGTTATATTCAGATAGGTGGTAATATGAGGGAGTTTGATAAAGATTTGGCAAAGTATAAGGAAGAATATAGCAAAACTCACTCCTTTATACATCAGGCAGCATTTCAAGCCTCAATGATAGCGGGAATGTAGCCGCCACAAATTAGAGCCCCGCTTGGAAAACCAAGCGGGGTTTTTGCTAGTCTATCAGTTGGATATGGATTTTTTTGCCATAGTATTTGGCCAAGATATAGAGAGTGGAAAGTTGCAGAGAACGCCTGCCGATTTCCATATCATCCAAAATGTAGAGTGGTATTTGGGTATCATGAGAGAGTCTCTCTAAAGATAACTGTTTAGACACTCTCAGTTGATGAAGTTGCTGAGCAATAGTACCGTGATTTTGAATAAGCTCTTTGATAGCTTGTTTTTTATTATTCATCGTTTCAACTCCTAAATTTCTTGTTAAAAAGAAACCTCCTTGAAAAATCAAGGAGGGGAGGTAGAAACTGTACGAGAACAGTCCGGGTTCTTCGAGCATAGCCTTATTCCCCCGGCTCCCCGTAAAAGGAGTTGTTCTTTTTCTCGTAAGGAGCTTCTACACTCCGCAAGCGTAACT
>CALXVW010000096.1 GCA_944392185.1 uncultured Alphaproteobacteria bacterium | reverse complement strand
GACTTACCGGCGCCATTCACACCCAAGACACCGATTTTTGCCCCCGGCAGGAAGGAAAGTGTAATTCCCTTAAAAAGCTCTTTTCCGCCCGGAAAGACCTTGGTTAAATTTTGCATGACAAACACATACTGAACTGCAGCCATTTTCATCTCCCATAAATTATCAGATTGGCTTTGACTATACAGACTAAAAAACAAAAAGCAACTTTTTAATTGCGGCGGCGGCTGATTCGGCCGATTGTCGGCGGCGGCAGCTCGGCTCCGTTAGCCTGCGCAATGGCATCATCTTGAACTTTCACTTCCGTAATTGTGGCCTGAGTGCCGTTATAAATAGCTTTGGCCGCCTCACGATCTTTGTTATTCTTATAAATATAGCGGGCATCATAGGGCTTGCGGGGAGTAAGTATTTGCCCATCAGGCATTTTAATGGTTCCATCGGCATAGAGCACCGCCTTAAAAATCTCTTGCCTATCAAAACGGCGGTTGATTTCCGCACATTCAAAAAAACCGTCTAATTCTTTAGAGATATAGGCATTGGCTTTTTCCTCGGAATAAGCATAGATAGCGTCATTTTGGAGCTTGTCAGACGGAGACTTAGTAAGCAATATTGCTCTGGCCAACATCTCAAACGTATCATATTTTGAGGACCCGCAAGCCAACCCCTGCCCGGCGATTGCCCCCAGAGCGCGCACTTCTTCAATATAAGGCATTTGGGCATTGGCAAAAGCAACCGGCCACCAACAAAAAAGAGCAAGCAAGCACCATTTTTTCATCTGATATCTCCCGTTAAACTTTGCTCATTATATAAGATTTATCCCAAAAATCAAAAGCTATTCTCATTTTTTTAATAAAGAATCTAAAAATTAAGTTGACAAAGCGTCTTATTTGTCATAAGTTGCGGATAACTTTTGACAGGTAAGGATAGAGAAATGAAAATTTACAGCTCTTTAAAAAGCAAAAAAGTACGTGACAAGGACTGCAAAGTTGTCCGCCGCAAAGGTCGCGTTTATGTCATCAACAAAAAGAACCCTAAGTTAAAAGCGCGTCAGGGCTAATTTGTTGTTTAGCTTTTATGGTTTTTGAAAAGCCCGCTGTTTTCAGGCGGGTTTTTTAGTGTTTTAAAATCTGATTTTCAATAAATTTAGCGCGCAGTTTGAACTCTGCGCGCATAAACTTCATATCCGTTATCAATAAAGAACTATTTGATATATACGGTATGCAGCATATTGGTCCGCCCTTTGACATTGAGCGGAAACCCTGCGGTGATGATGATATGGTCGCCTGACTTGGCATAACCATTTTCAACCGCAGCCTTAACCGCCGAGTCCTCAACATGGTCAAAGCTCTTAAAGCTCTTTTTGTTTACAAACGGCCGAACTCCCCAAACCAAAACCAATCGGCGCGCCACCGCAATATCCGGTGTCAAAGCCAAAACCGGCAGATAGGGGCGCTCTCTGGCGGTCAAAAAGGTTGTAAGCCCAGATGTTGTGTAGCTGACAATGGCCTTAACATTTTTCAAAACGCAAGAAAGCTCACTGGCGGCAAAAGTAATGGCGTCGGCCTCCCCGCTGTTGCATGGACGGCGGCGAGAAGCTTGTGTAAGCTCAAAGAACAACGGATCCCCTTCCACCTGGCGAACAATTTTGTGCATCATTTGCACCGCCTCGGTCGGATATTTTCCGGCCGCGGTTTCAGCTGAAAGCATAACCGTATCGGCGCCGTCATAAACGGCCGTAGCCACATCGGAGACTTCTGCTCTGGTGGGGGTGGGATTATTAATCATGGATTCGAGCATTTGGGTGGCAATAATCACCGGTCTGGCATATTTGCGACAGGCGGCAACGATTCTCTTTTGCAAAACCGGCACATTTTGGATGGGGCATTCAACGCCCAAATCGCCGCGCGCCACCATAATGGCATCAGATTCTTGAATGATGGCGTCCAAATCATCAATTGCGCTTGGTTTCTCAAGTTTAGAGATAACCCAGGCTTTTCCGCCGATGAGCTTTTTGGCCTCACGCACATCTTCTGCTCTTTGCACAAAAGACAAGCCAATCCAATCAACGCCGAGTTTCAAGGCAAAGGCCAAATCCTCACGGTCTTTCTCGGTAATGGCGGAAATATTGAGCTGAGTATTTGGCAAATTAACACCCTTGTGGCTGGAAATATAGCCGCCGACTTTAACTTTTGTCACCGCCTGCTTTTTATCACAGCTCTTAACATTCAAAACAATATAGCCGTCATTAACCAGCAAATCATCGCCTGGTTTCAAGGCCTCAAAAATCTCCTTATGCGGCAGGCAAACACGCTTGTCATCACCCGGTTCGGGATTCATATCCAAGGTAAAAGTCTGACCCTCTTTGAGCAAAACTTTATCTTCTTTGAATGTGCCCACACGCAATTTTGGTCCCTGCAAATCTGCCAAGATAGAAATAAAGCGGCCTTTTTCTTTTTCCAACTGACGAATAATTTTTACACGCTGTTTGTGCTCGGCATGGGTGCCATGGCTAAAGTTAACGCGGAAAGCATCTGCCCCTGCGTCTATCAATTTTTCGAGCTGTTCGCGGGTGGCAGAAGAAGGGCCGATAGTGGCCAAAATTTTAGTGTGTGTATCTGTAGGCATATAAATTCTCCTCACATAAAAGATAGCACCAATGTATATCACAATAAGTTAACAAGCTGTTATTTTTAATTAGGTGATGCACAAAAAATTATCACTTGTCAAACGGATTCAAATTTGCTAGCTTCCATAGCAATATAATCATCAAACAAGGAGATTAAAATGAGTGAAGAAAACAACCCAGAAGTCGGCGGCATTGCCGTAGATCGCTTGCGTTCTTTGGTTGAAAGAATTGAGCATTTGGAAGAGGAAAAAGCCGCCATTGCCTCAGATATCAGAGATATTTTTGCCGAGGCCAAGTCGGCAGGTTTTGATGTTAAGATTATGCGTGCCGTCATCAAACTGCGCAAGATGAACGCGGCCGACCGCGACGAGCAAGAATTATTGCTTGAAACTTATCGAAAAGCCCTTGATATTTAAGAATAAAGCCCCTTTCAAAAGGGGCTTTATTTATAACTGCAATACGATACCCAAAACTGCGGAAATGCAAAGATAAAAGATTGGGCTCTTTTTCCAAAAATGGATTGAGGCCAAGAGGATGGCAAACACCACGCCTGAGAGCAAGTCTGCCAAAGACAATTTGGCAATCTGCAATCCGGCAAATAAGATAAGCGCCAACACGGCAGGGCGTATTCCCGAAAGCACAGTCTGAACTCTGCTGTTGCACTGATATTTATTCATCAGTTTTGCCACCAAAATAATAACAATAACCGAAGGAGCAACCAACCCCAAAGTGGCAATAACCGCCCCCAAAAGACCGGCACTGTTATAACCTGCATAAGTTGCCATATTCACGCCCAAAGGCCCCGGGGTCGATTCGGCAATAGCAATCATATCTGCCAATTCTTTGGCAGAAAACCAACCATATTTGGCCGAGAGATCAAACAAAAAAGGCACTGTCACCAATCCGCCGCCAATGGCAAACAAACCGATTTTGAAAAATTCATAAAACAAAAGCAGGTATATCATTTTTTCTTATACCTCCGAATCTCACCCATACCAAGAGCAAACAAGGCTGCGAGCACCACAATCCAAACCGCGCTTAGATTAAAGACCCCAAGCAAGACTAGGGCGCCGACAAATATGACCATACTTTGGTAGCCGCTAACATTTTTCTTCCAAAGTCCATAGACAATATCGGCAATCAAAGCCACTACACAAATTCTAATCCCGGCAAAAGCATAGGCCACATAGCGGTTATGCATAAAGCGAGAAAGCACCGCGGCAATCAAACAAATAATGATAAGCGAAGGCAAAATCATACCCAATGTGGCAAAAACAGCACCCCAAACACCCTTTTGCCGATACCCGATAAATGTAGCCACATTAACGGCAATAATCCCCGGCGTGCATTGGCCGATAGAATATAAATCCAAGAGTTCTTCCTCGCTCAAAAATCGGCGCCTGATAACAACCTCATCTCGCAAAAGCGGCAGCATAGCATAGCCTCCGCCAAACGTAAACAAGCCGATTTTGAAAAACAGCATTAATAAATCGATTAAATCTCGCATAATTTTCCATTTTTGATTGTTAAATCTTTTAAGCGTGACTATATTTAATTTAGTTTTATATATAGTTAAAATTGAGTAGCGAAAATGATAATTGCCACCTTAAAAGAAACCACCCCCGGAGAGCAAAGAGTTGCCGCCACCCCAGAAACCGTCAAAAAATATACAGACCTAGGCTTTAAGGTCAGAGTCGAAACCAATGCCGGACTTGCGGCCGGTTTTGATGATGAAAGCTATCTATCCGCCGGTGCGGAAATAGCCAAAACACCGGAGCAAACCGTTAAGAGTGCAGATATCATCATCAAAATTCATGCACCTTTAGTTTCGGAAGACGGATTGTTTAGCCAAGGACAAACCATCATTGCCAATTTTGATGCCTTATCACAAAAAGAGCGGATTAAAACCATTGCTGCCCTTGGGGTTAATGCCTTTGCCTTAGAACTTTTGCCGCGCATTTCCCGCGCCCAAAGCATGGATATTTTATCTTCCCAAAGCAATTTAGCCGGCTACAAAGCAGTTATAGAGGCATTCAACCTTTTGCCCAAAGCCGCTCCCTTGTTGATGACTGCGGCAGGCACCAATGCCCCGGCCAGAGTTTTGGTTTTAGGTGCCGGCGTGGCCGGTCTGCAAGCCATTGCCACCGCCAAAAGATTAGGCGCCGTTGTCTATGCCTCAGACGTGAGAATAGCGGCCAAAGAACAAGTTGAATCTCTAGGAGCCAAGTTTGTGGAAGTTGCCGCGGATGAAGATATGGAAACCAACGGAGGCTATGCCAAAGAAGCCTCAAAAGACTACCTCAAACGCCAAAAAGAGGCCATAACCGAGAGGTTAAAGCAAACAGACATTGCCATCACCACCGCACTTATCCCCGGCAAAACGGCTCCAAAATTAATTGATGCAAAGATGCTAAAGCAAATGCCCAAAGGCTCTGTTGTGGTTGATATGGCGGCAAATTCCGGCGGCAATGTTGAGGGCAGCAAAAAAGATTCCCTCATAGATATTAAGGGCATCAGAGTTTTGGGAAATAGCAACTTGGCATCAAGCATTCCCTATTCTGCCAGCCAGCTGTTTGCCAAGAATATTTTTAATTTTTTGAGTGCGCAATATGATAAAGAGAAAAAAGAATTAAAGTTTAATTTTGATGATGACCTGGTATCTCAAACCTGCATTTGCCGCAATGGTCAATATTTGTTGGAGGATAGAAAATAATGGAAATTTGGATGCTTTTAAGCATATTGGTCTTGGCGTGCTTTATCGGTTATTTTGTGGTTTGGGGCGTCACTCCTGCGCTTCACTCCCCGCTGATGAGTGTCTCCAATGCCATCTCCGGCATTGTTGTCATCGGCGCTTTGGTCACAGCCGGCGTGGCTGATGCAAGTATCGCAAAACTTTTGGGCTTAATTGCAGTGTTTTTGGCCTCCGTCAATATTTTCGGCGGTTTTGCCGTCTCTCACCGCATGCTCCTGATGTTTAAGAAAAAGGAGAAAAAATAATGTCTTGGTTGCTTCCTTTATCTTATATTCTATCGGGCAGTTTGTTTATATTTTCCATCCGCGGTCTGGCCTCTCCCCAAACTGCCAGGGGCGGAAACCTGCTTGGCATGCTGGGCATGATATTAGCTATTGCCGCCACCATGTTTTCTCCCCTAGTGAGTGATTGGCTGTTGCCTTTTGGCGTTATCTTGTTGGGCGGCATGGTTGGAACTTATAGTGCCTTAAAAGTCAAAATGACTTCTTTGCCGCAAATGGTGGCAGCCTTCAACGGCTTAGGCGGTTTGTCATCGGTTTTTGTTGCTTTGGCAGAGATTATCTCTGGCTCAAGGGCTTATTTAGACAACAGCATCGGATTGATTATCGGTGCCGTTGCTTTCTCAGGCTCCATGGTTGCCTTTGCCAAACTGCAAGGACTAATATCTGCCAAGGCTCTTGTATTTAAGGGGCAACAATTCTTAAATCTGGTCTTAGCCGTTGCCATGTTTGGCTTGTGCGGATACTTCATTTGGAGCGGAGATTTAGAAATTTTCTATTACCTGGCCGCACTGACAATTTTGCTTGGTGTCCTTTTGATTTTGCCCATTGGCGGAGCAGATATGCCGGTTGTCATTTCCATTCTCAATGCCTATTCCGGCTGGGCAGCGGTAGGCATTGGCTTTTCGCTTAACAATGTTTTGCTGATTATTGTCGGCGCCATCGTCGGTGCCAGCGGGGCAATTTTATCTTATATCATGGTCAAAGCCATGAACCGCTCTTTGTTAAGTGTAATGCTTGGCGGATTCGGGGCAGAAAAACAGGGTAGCACATCAGCACTTGGGCAAGACAAAACCGCTCGCTCGGGCAATCCGCAAGATGCGGCCTTCATTATGGAAAACGCAAATAAGGTCATCATTGTTCCGGGCTATGGCATGGCGGTTGCTCAGGCCCAACATATCCTAAAAGAGATGGCCGATGACTTGCACAAAAGCTATGGTGTAGAGGTTAAATTTGCCATTCACCCCGTTGCCGGCCGCATGCCGGGCCACATGAATGTCCTGCTGGCAGAAGCAAATGTTCCATATGAAGATGTTTTTGAGTTAGAAGAGATAAACCGAGAATTTGCCACCGCTGATGTTGCTTATGTCATTGGCGCCAACGATGTCACCAACCCCTTGGCCAAAACCGACCCCGGCTCTCCCATTTATGGCATGCCGGTTCTAGATGTTGAAAAAGCCAAAACCGTGTTTTTTGTATTACGCTCTCTAAATAGCGGCTATTCCGGAGTTGAAAACCCGCTGTTCTTTGCCGAAAACACCATCATGCTTTATGGTGATGCCAAAAAAGTAACCGAGGAAATTGTCGCCGCCCTGGAGCAAAACAAATGAAAAAAAGAACGTTTACCTCCCCGCTGGGGCCAATATGCCTCACAGAAGAAGACGGATTTTTAACCGGCGTTGATTTTTGCACCACCAAAGCAGAGGCGGCAGACAAGAGCCCTTTGCTGGCGGAAGCGGAGCGCCAATTGGCAGAATATTTCAGTGGCCTCCGCCAAAATTTTGATTTGCCGCTAAACCCTAAGGGAACAGCCTTTCAACAAAAAGTTTGGCAAGCATTATTGCAGATTCCCTATGGCCAAACTGCAAGCTATAAAGAAATTGCCTGCAAAATCGGCAATGAAAAAGCTTGCCGCGCCGTAGGCCTTGCCAACCACAATAATCCTATTGGCATCATCATTCCCTGCCACCGAGTGGTGGGCACAAACGGCAACCTCACCGGATATGCCGGCGGGCTCGAGAAAAAACAAAAATTACTGGAGCTGGAACAAAGAGTTATTTCAAACCAAAAGGCTTAACCACTCTCTCAAGCACACCCTGAGTTTTAGAGATTGCCACTCCATAGTTGGTAATCGGCACACCTCTGCGCACACATTCTTTGAGGCGCCTCAACATCTCCATACGGTTGAGCATACAGGCTCCACAGTGAACAACCAAGGCATATTTTTCCAAATCCTCAGGAAAATCTCCGCCATGGCAAAACTCAAATTCCAAATTTTTGCCGGAATATTTCTTAAGCCAGTTGGGGATTTTCACTTTGCCGATATCATCATCCATTGCATGATGAGAACAAGCCTCAGCAATCAGGATTTTGTCTCCATCCTTGAGAGTGTCAATCCTTTGAGCTCCGACAAACATTGTCGGCAAATCGCCCTTGTTGCGGGCAAAAAGGATAGAGAATGTGGTGAGCGGAATATCAAGAGGTACAATCGGCGCCACCTTCATCACCACCTGAGAGTCCGTAATCACCAAAGCGGGTTTGGTTTTGAGCTGAGAAAGCATCTCTGAGAGCTCGCTTTCCTTAACCGCGATTGCCTTGGCACCCTTATCCAAAATCTCACGCAAAACCTGCACCTGCGGCAAGATTAAGCGCCCTTTTGGAGCAGAAAGGTCAATTGGCACCACTAACAAAACGATATCTTTAGCCTCAAACAAATCACCAGCCAAAAGCGGTTCTTTTTTCTGGTCTTCCGGCACCAAAGAGATGATGAGATTTTTCAAAGCATCAAGATTATCATGAGCGGCTGCAGAAACAACTTCAAAAGGCACATTTTTGGCTCTGAGCCAAGACAAGTCGGCTTCCACCGGAGCAGAGATATCTTTTTTATTAAAAGCCACCGCCAGAGGAATTCTAAGAGCCAAAATATCTTCAATAATCTCTTTGTCTTTGGCCTGCAAACCGTCTTCCCCGACAACCGCCACGGCAATATCTGAGCGGCACAAAACTTTTTTAGTAGCTTTGATGCGCTGCGCACCCAATTCACCTTCATCGTCAAGTCCGGCAGTATCAAAAAATGTCACTGGCCCCAACGGCAAGAGCTCATAAGGCTTGGCCACGGCATCGGTTGTTGTTCCGGCTTGAGGAGAGACAATAGCCACCTCTTGCCCGCAGAGAGCATTAATCAAAGAAGACTTTCCGGCATTTCTGCGCCCGACAATACTGATAATGGTTCTCAAAGCCCGCGGCGTGGCAGCGGCATTTTCACTCATTAGGGTTCCTCCGTTGAATTAGGCCTGAAACATGACTATAACATTTAGCAAAATTTGAAAGACAAATCAATAACCGATAAAAAAAATCGACCCTATTTTTATTAATAATTAAGCTTTTTCATATAAAATATCGCAGAAATTTAATCAGATACGGAACAAAGACATGCATTCAATTCACGCCTTGATGATAGACCTGACGTTAATCACCATCTACGCCGGAATCACCACGCTTATTTTCAAAAAACTAAAACAACCGATTGTCTTGGGCTATATTTTGGCAGGTATTTTTGCCGGTCCGTTTTTTAACTTTGTTCCAACCGTGACCGATAAGGAGAACCTAACTCTCTGGGCGGATATCGGTGTTATATTTTTACTGTTCAGCTTAGGCCTGGAATTTAGCTTCCGCAAGATGATAAACGTAGGCAAATCCGCGATGATAACCGGCATGGCAAACATCTTGTTTATGCTCTTTTTAGGCTATAACACAGGCATTTTGCTCGGTTGGTCGGTAACAGACAGTTTCTTTTTAGGCAGTATGATATCCATGTCCTCAACCACCATCATCATCAAAGCCTTTGACGACTTAAATATCAGGAGACAAAAATTCACCGGCTTGGTGTTTGGCGTTTTGGTGGTTGAAGATATTGTCGGAATTTTGATGTTGGTTTTATTGCCGACCATTGCCTTAGGCAGCGCCATAGACAGCCAAGAGCTGCTTATAAGCACTCTAAAACTGATATTCTTTTTGGTCTTGTGCTTTATTATCGGAATTTATTTGGTTCCGACACTGTTAAAAAAGATCACTGAATTTTTAAATGACGAATTACTACTGCTCATCACCATAAGCCTTTGTTTCGGAATGGTTTTGCTGGCGACATACTCTGGCTTTTCGGCCGCTCTAGGCGCTTTCATCATGGGCTCTATTTTAGCGGAAACGGAAATTGTAGGACGTATAGAAAATGTCCTAAAACCGCTGAAAGACTTTTTTGGCGCAGTATTTTTTGTCTCTGTGGGTATGATGGTAGATCCCGGCATGTTCATCACCTATGCTTGGCCGATTTTAGTCATCACGTTTATCGTTATTGTCGGTAAAGTTGTGTTTTCTTGCCTGGGATTTTTATTTTCCGGTCAAACTTTAAAAACAGCCATTCAAGGAGGCTTCTCTTTGGCTCAGGTCGGAGAATTTGCCTTTATTATTGCCAGCCTTGGCATGAGCATCGGTGTTTTGAATATGCGTGTATATCCGATTATTGTTGCCGTTTCGGTCATCACCACCTTCTTAACCCCGATGATGATAAATTCAGCCGATTCTGCCTATAAAAAGATATCAAAAATCATCCCCGAACAATGGGACAAATACATTGAACGCAATACTTTGCTGACCAACGAAACCAAAATGGAAGAACGGCGCTGGAAACTATTGTTTAGAAACTATTCTCTGCGGCTGGTGTTATTTTCCATGATATTGACAACCATTTTAGGCATATCAATATATTTTCTAAAACCGTTTATAGATAATTTGTTACCGGATTTAGTATCCAGAATTTTAACCACCATAATCACCTTTGCGGCCATGGCCCCGTTCCTAAAAGCTTTGATTGGCTGGGAAGCAATACTGCCGATTTTCCTCAAAGAAAAAGTAGCCACTTTTCTATGCAAAATCAGTAGCAAATCAAAAGAAGAACGAGAAGAAACCAAGCGCTCCATCCTGCAAAAAATTGAAGAAAAATTTGGAATTTGCCTTGTTGGCGATGAAACTGAGAATGCAAAAAATTTCTTCATTTCCAACCACAAAACAGCAGCCCTTTATTACAAACTTTGGACCACAAAAAAACTAAACAGAGTACCCTTGATTTTGCTCACCAGCTTTAGACTTTTGGTTGTTTTGTTTTTCATTGTTGCCGGAGTACAACTTCTTCTAACTGAAGATCCTCGGGTAACCTTGCTTATGGTCATAGGTTCCATTCTGATACTTTCTCAATCACGCTGGCTGTTTAACCAGTACATGAAAATAGAGAGCCAGTTTCTAACCAACCTCAACGGCAGTAAAAAAGAAGAAAAGTCGCTAACAGAAGAGGAAGAAAAAACATAAAAGTTAAGATTTCATCTGCCTGCCCCTTGTAGTGAACCCCTCCCTCGGAGGTTAAAATCCGCCCATTCTCAACAAATACAACAAAACCCGCACAAATGCGGGTTTTGTTGTATTTGGCGGATGAGGAGGGGATAGAGACAAAAAGCTGACCAACGTCAGGTTTTTGGCGCGTATCCCTAACTTTTATTGTTAAGCGAGGAAAGCGGCAGCAACCGCAGCGAAACTATAAAAGTTCGGATCCCTCCCCGTGAAAACGAGACTTCAGGCGAAGTTTGAACGGATTCACCCGCCCACGAAAAAAGCCCCAAACGGGGCTAGTTATAATTGGCGGATGAGGAGGGATTTGAACCCCCGATACGAGTCTCCCCGTATACACGATTTCGAGTCGCGCGCATTCAGCCTCTCTGCCACTCATCCAGTATATTTCCAGATTTCAAAATAATTTTTTGTTTCAAGTCTCAAACCGTTGCGCGCTCCTCCGGGCTAACGCCCTCTCGCGCTTAATTGGCTTGGCGCTCTTTCAGAGCAGCCGACGCCGATCTCCGCCATAGCTGCGATTCCAGCCATCTCTGCCACTCATAAAAAACTTCACATCTGGCCACAGTATTAAAGATATTATCTTTATTTTGCAAGCAGTTTTTTACAGCAAACTACCTTTCTTTTTCAGAACGTTGCTTAACATTAACTTTCTCAGGCAGAACCTTAATAAAAAAGCCGACTGCATTAAGCTCTTTTTGAAGTTCTACAGGATAAATTCTGTTTAACCTGATCATGATTTCTTCCTTATCATGATATCCCAAGGCCTGCGGAGTCACGGCATCAACCAAGTCGTCAAAATTATCAAAAATCGCGATGCCGACAACTTCACATTCAAGTTTTTCACCCGTTGCCGCGTTTTGCATTTCCAAGATATCATGCAGCTTGACTTGTTGCGCTTTTTTATCAAACAAATGCACGCCGATCTTGCGGCTTCCGCTTTTGATTTTGTTAAAAGAAAACTCATGAACGACCAAAGAATATTTCATAATGCCTCCCAAAAAACTCGAGAGGCATTATAACAAAAATTTCTAAAAAGTCTACAATCTCTCGATGAGTAAAAGAGCCGCACCGAGCATTCCGGCATTATTTTCAAAATGAGCTTGTTTCAAAACAAACGGTTGTGTCAAAATATCTTCATTGGCTTGTTTGTTAAGTTTTTCATACTCCACAAACTGTGCCATTGAGCCGGAGAGGACAATGACTTCAGGGTCAAAAATATTTGCCATCATCACTAAAGTATTTTCCAAACATTCCTGCCAATGATCAAATGCCGCTCTAGCCTTTGGGTTACCCTCTTTTAGGCCGCGGATAACATCATAGCTGGTGGCATCTGGCGCAAGATAAATCTTGGCATCGGTAGACAGAGCCGTACCCGAAACATAAGTTTCCAAACAATCCCAAAGTCCGCACCCGCATTGACGCTCATGCCCAAAGCCAAAACGTACATGCATTTCACCTGCCGAGCCAGATTTGCCCTTGAGCAACTTGCCGTTAACAATAATACCAGACCCAACGCCTGTTCCCAAAGTTAAGATAACGGCATCTTTTGTGCCTTTAGCCGCACCGATTTTAAACTCCGCCCAAGCGGCGGCGTTAGCATCGTTTTCAAGCAAAATAGGTTTTTCCGTCAAAGACAAAAAGTCCGTTTCATCATAGCCCTCAGGCAAATTTCCGACCCGTCCGATGATTTTATTGTTTTCATTATTAACCGGGCCTGCGGTTGCAATGGCAACACCGTCGATTTCATCTTCAGAGCCTTTGATAACGGTTTTCAAAAGCTCATAAATACCGAAAGATGTTTTTGGTGTGGTAACCTTAATAACTTCGTTGGTAAAATTTCCTTTTTCATCAATAATGGCATAAGCGATTTTAGTGCCGCCGATATCAAAAGCTAAAACTTTTTTCATGTGAACCTTCCTTCAAGTAGAAATATAATCAATAAATCTGATTATAAAACGGTTTTACTAAAAAAGATTAAACCGATGATAACTGGCGGCACAAAAATTAAAGATTGTCCACCAAGTTCACAAACTGCCGGAGCACCGTTTTTTCATCAAATCGCGATAAGGATTGGTTAACCTCTTCTTTTGATGGCAGAACAGCTTTTCCGTTCCAAACATCATCCAGTTTGAGAGCCAAATCTTTATAATTTCCCGGCTCAAACAGCAAACCGATTCTCCCCTGTTCCAAAATTTCTGCCGGAGCAGCCGGGCAATTTGCGCAGACGACCCTTGTTCCCACAGCCAAAGCCTCCACCAACACACAACCAAACCCCTCATTTTTAGAAGAGAGAAGCAGGGCCTTGGCATGTTTCATCCACACAAACGGATTCTCTTTCTCTCCCAAAAATTTAATGTGTTTTTGCCACCCCGATTCTTCAACACGTTTTTGATGTTTAATTCTGTCAGGACCATCACCGATGATATAAAGCAACGGAATTTTTCCCGTCTTATCCTGTGCGAAACAGATATAGGCATCAATAAGAGTTTTAATATCTTTATCGGGAGCCACTCTTGAAACATGCACAAAATAGTCTTGAGCCAACAAATTGTCATCATCTTCCGACAAAGTCGCAACATCATCTGCCAAAGCCCTAATTTTTTCAAGTTGGAACGGATTATACAAAACGGAAATCTTACCCTTTGTCCAAGGAAATTTGGCCTCACATTCCGTTTTAAAGGCTTGTGACAAAGCAATAATACAATCATATTTTTTAAGAGCCGTTTTGGAACATCTTTTCTGGCAGCTTTTAACCGCCCCATGGAACCAAACCACCATTTTCTGATGCGGATAAGGAACAAAGGATTCCAGTGTTTCTCCATTTTTAAAATCGACAATAATATCGGCAAATTTTAAGATTCTCCTAAACAACCAAATATCATAGATTCGAAAAAACAGCGCCCGCAATTTCCAAAGCCTGCGTTTCAAAGATGTTTTAGGTTTTTTTGTTTCCTGCTGGCGTAAAAATATTTTACGAACATTGGAGCTTATTTGGTTTAGCAAAAAACCATCATCAACAAACCCGCTTATAAACAAGCTGACATCATAATTCTTGAGTTCCGCCAGTGCATTTAGATAGGTGACGGCAACACGCTCGACCCCGCCGGTAATAAAACAGGGCAAACAAAAAACAATTTTCTTTTTATTCTCGAAATTCATAGCAACTTCCCTTTGGTTTAAAAATCAAAAAAGTCGCTGGATGAGAGCGACTGGAAGTTGAGAACTATTTACACGAATAGTGCGACATATTGACTGAAACAGCTTATTTTGCCGCCTTCCAGTCATATAAAAAGACTTTCTGGCGCGCAAATTTTCGTCCTACACCAAGACGCGTGTAAAGAGGTTCTCACACCTCAGACAAGACATCCCCCTGTCCGAAAATGACTATATTTGCAAATATCAAATAAGTAAAGACAAATTTTTAAATAACACTCTGAACCATCGCCCACAAAAAAAACACCAGCCACAAAAGACGGCTTTTTTTGAATGGAGCGGGCGAAGGGATTCGGACCCTCGACATCAACCTTGGCAAGGTTGCGCTCTACCCCTGAGCTACGCCCGCATCGATAGAACGGAATACTTAATAACATATCTTAAAAAAATTGCAAGAGCTATTTTTTAGTTTTTTCATTTTTTTCTTTTGCCTCTCAAGAATTACTGCATATCTATGACCATTTCTTCAAAATCAGGCTCGTCAATCACCAGAGAGCTATAAGAAAAAGCCAATGCCAAAATCACAACCGTTGCCGCTTTAAGACCAACAATCACCGAGCGCCGACCGCTAAAAGGCACCCCGTTTGCGTCTTTGCCGACAAATAATAATTCAAGCAAGACCCAAATTGAAACAAAAAATACCGGAATATATAAAAACCACGGTGCGATCAGCGTCAAGCACAGTTGAGAAAGCGCTCTGCCCCAATAGCCGACATAAAAATTATGGAGCCCGAGCGAACCCAAAAAGAAAGCCAAAAGGATATATATAATTCCGTTTTTGGGCGGTAATTTTTTATTTTCCTGCGTTATTTTTGCGGCCAAACGTTTTTTTTGCACCACAAATTCTTCCTCACTCAGCTCTCCGTGGTCATACATCTCTTGCAATTTTTCGGCATCAAGCATGGTTTTCTCCTAAAATGTTTGATTCTAATATAGGTCATAAATAGAAATTTCCAAGCACAAAAAAAAGAGATTCCGAAGAATCTCTTTTTCTCTTTCAGGATTTAACGGCTTAGAAACCCATGCCGCCGGGCATTGCCGGGCCGTTAGCAGCGCCGCCGCAGTGGCATTCTTTTTGCGGAGCCTCGGTAACCATAGCCTCGGTTGTAATCAAAAGCCCGCCGACAGAAGCGGCATCTTGCAAAGCGGTACGAACAACCTTGGTCGGGTCAATAATACCGGCTTTAACCATATCGGTATATTCACCGCTCTGAGCATTGTAACCAAAGTTAGTATCCGTACTCTCAAGCAACTTACCGGCCACAACCGCACCATCGACACCGGCATTTTCGGCAATCTGGCGGATAGGAGCTTGGCAAGCTTTGCGGATGATATCAATACCAACCTTCTGGTCTTGGTTGGCTGGGGTTAATTTCTCCAACACGCGGGAAGCATAAAGCAGAGCGCATCCGCCACCGGCAACCACGCCTTCTTTAACAGCGGCACGCGTTGCATTCAAGGCATCATCAATGCGATCCTTCTTCTCTTTAACTTCAACTTCAGAAGCACCGCCGACACGCAGCACTGCAACACCGCCCGAGAGTTTTGCCAAACGCTCTTGCAATTTCTCGCGGTCATAATCAGATGATGTTTCTTCAATCTGCTTACGAATTTGAGCAGCACGAGCAGCTATCAAATCTTTCTCGCCATCGCCGTCGATGATAGTGGTTTCATCTTTGGTAATGGTAACTCTTTTAGCGGTTCCAAGCATATCCAAAGTAACACTCTCAAGCTTCATACCCAATTCTTCGGAAACGACCTGACCTCCGGTCAAAATAGCGATATCTTCAAGCATTGCTTTTCTGCGATCACCAAATCCTGGAGCTTTGACGGCACAAACCTTCAAGCCGCCGCGCAAACGGTTAACAACCAAAGTAGCCAAAGCCTCGCCTTCAATATCTTCGGCCACAATAACCAAAGCTCTGCCTGATTGGACGATGGTTTCCAAAATCGGAATCAATGGTTGCAAAGTAGAAACCTTCTGATCATAGAGCAAGACATAAGGAGATTCATATTCGCAAACCATTTTTTCCGGATCGGTAATGAAGTAAGGAGAGAGATATCCGCGGTCAAACTGCATACCTTCAACCACATCAAGCTCTGTTTCCAAACCTTTGGCATCTTCAACCGTGATAACGCCTTCGTTGCCGACTTTTTCCATTGCTCTGGCCAAATACTCACCGATAGAGCGATCTCCGTTAGCGGAAATTGTGCCAACCTGAGCAATTTCCTCAGAGGTTTTGATGGCAACCGAACGAGATTTAATATCATCAATAACAGCCTCAACCGCCATATCGATACCGCGTTTCAAGTCCATCGGGTTCATACCGGCGGCAACGGCCTTGCTTCCTTCTTTGATGATCGCCTCAGCCAAGACTGTGGCGGTTGTGGTACCGTCACCGGCCTTATCGGCGGTTTTTTGAGCAACTTCTTTAACCAGCTGAGCGCCCATATTTTCAAACTTATCAGCCAACTCGACTTCTTTGGCGACGGAAACGCCGTCTTTGGTAATTTTCGGAGCGCCGTAAGACTTATCTAAAATAACATTACGTCCTTTTGGGCCCAAAGTAACCTTGACGGTTTTAGCCAAAGTCTCAACGCCTTTAAGCATTTTTGCTCTGGCGGTAGATCCAAATTCAATATCTTTTGCAGCCATAATTTTTTATCCTTATAAATTAATCTTCAATAATACCCAAAATTTCCGGTTCCTTAATCAGCAAACGCTCTTCACCGTTTACCTTCACTTCAGAGCCGGACCATTTTCCAAACAAAACTTTGTCACCGACTTTTACTGTCATTGGTATTAGCTTTCCCTCCGGGCTAACCATTCCCGGTCCGACAGCCTCAACCAAACCCTCGCTGGGTTTTTCTTTAGCGGTATCAGGAATGATAATCCCGCCGGCGGTTTTTGTATTTTCTTCCAAACGTTTAACCAAGACACGGTCTTGCAATGGTCTGATTTTCATTTTTGCTTACTCCGTTAGATTATATTCAAAATTTCTACTGATTACTTAGGTATTGAAATTTGCGATGTCAAGCGGATGAAAGAACTTTTATAAAAAAAAGTGCCGAAATTACTTTCGGCACCTACAAGATGTTGATATTTTTGCTAATTTTTCATATCCATAATTTGCCTGATAGCGCTCACCACAAAGCTGACCACAATCAAGAACCCCAGCACGATAAGCGAAACAAAATATACCCAAGCATGCGGGAACACGAGCATAACCGGCCGTGCAATGGTAGAAGCCCAGCCATCTAGAGTCAGAGCTTGCAAGAGTGTAAACATGGCAGAACCCACATTTGCAAACGCAGCGAACACATCACCAAACAAGCTCACGGCAATAATTGCAAAGGCATAAGAAAAAATAGCAGATACCGCCAAAAAGGATAAAAATGTCGGCAACAATTCTATAAAGACCTGCACCAAGTTATGCAACCGAGAAAAACGGTTAACATATTTAAAAAGCCTAAACAATCTGAATGTTCTGAGGACAATAAATGCACTTGCCGCCGGCACGGAAGAAACAGCCACGATTACCAAATCAAAAATATTCCAGCCGGATTCGAAAAACTTTTTCTTAAGCGCATAAATTTTAAGGAACATTTCGACAATAAATATAGCCATAAACAAGCGGTCAAGCAAGAACAAGATATTATGAAAATAGAGATTGATCGAATCTGAGGTCATCAACCCTAAGACGATGGCATCAGCCAAAATCACGCTCATAATAAACATATCAAAGCTAAAACCACTGACCAATTTTGCCAACCGCCGTTGTTCATCTTTGTAAAAAAGCTTTTTAACGATTTTCTTTTTTACATTAGCGACTTTAGAAGTTTTTTCCTGCGCATTTTCTTTCATAAGTTTTACCCCTCACAAAAAACTGTTTTTATTTTAGCCTAAAAAAACAGGAATGCAACAATTATCGCCGCAAGCGATAATGCCGGGCCAAAGGCAACTGATTTCTGCTGCCGCAGCAAGGTATAAACAAGCATCAAAACAGAGGCCGCAGCAACAACATAAAGCAAAAGTTCAAAACCCAGCCAAGCACCGATTGCCGCCAAAAGTTTGATATCACCGCCGCCAAAAGCATCCTTGTTTTTCCACACCAACAGCAAGCTCACCAAAACCGGCAACAAATAGCCGGCAACCGCACCCAAAGCACTCTCGGCACCGATAACCCAGCCATGCCCCCAGGCGGCGCAAGCAAAACCACCGATAAGTAACGGAACCGTCAAAATATCAGGCAGCAAAAACATCCGCCAATCAATTTCGGCCAACAGCAACAAAGTCCACAGATAAAAGACACTCCAGCCAAAATTCTCCGCTCCGAACCGCCAATAATAAGCATATGTCAAACAAGCCGTAAATAAAGCGGCCACAAAAGAGCGCCAATAATAGGTTTTGGCAAGTTTTTTATAGAGATCGTTTTGTTTCTTGGCGCTTTGCCCCGGCCGAAATAGCTGGCACAAGGCATACGCAGGGGTTGCCGGCATAAATTTGGCAAACCGCCTGGCCATATAGGGAATAAGTCCCCCAAAAACAAAACCGGCAAAAACATAATAAAGCATTGAAAAATCCTCCTCAAATAATAAGAAAAGATATTTCAAAATAAATAAAATTTAATTAACTCCCGTACAAAAAAAGACCGCTTAAACAAGCGGCCGTCTTCTTTAGAGATTAGAGCGATTTCTAATTAAAGTCGCTCATCTTGTCTCTAAAGAAGGAAGGATCGCTGACCGCTTCTCCTTCGGCGATTTTGGCTTGATCCAGCAACAGCTTTGCCACCTCTTCCACTTGTGCGCGTTTGCTTTCATCCATGCTCATGTCTGCCAATTTAATAATCAACGGATGATATGGGTTGAGCTCCAAGATTCTGGTGCTGGCAAAGGCGGTTTGCTGCTGGTGGTTGCGCATCAACCGCTCCAAGTGCAGGCTCATCTGTCCGTTTTCAACCGTCAGGCTGACGGGAGATTTGGTGAGTTTTTCGGTTGTGGTAACTTTGCCCAACTCGTTTTTAAACATCTCGCTCATAAGGTCGGTGAGCTTTTTTAAGCTCCCCTCGTCGGCTTTTGCTTCCTCACGTTTCCACCCCATATCGGCCTCTGCCTGCGTAATATGCTTTACGGCAAAGCCTTTATAGTTTGGCAGCACCTGCGGCCAAAACTCATCTATCGGGTCTGTCAGAAGCAAGACCTCGATTCCTTTTTCAAAGAAAGCCTCCAGTTGCGGATTATTTTTCAAAACCTTAACATCATCACCGGTAATATAGTAGATGGCCTTTTGCCCGTCTTTGGCTCTGGAAATATACTCATCCAAAGTTGTCAGCTTATCATCGCTGAAAGTAGAAGAGAAATAAGATAATCCGGCAATTTCCTCACGGTTTGAAAAGTCTTCATAGATTCCCTCTTTCAAGACGATTCCGAAGTTTTTCCAAAACGTCATATAATCATCATAATCTTTGGTGCGTTTTTTAAGTTCCTTGAGGATTCTTGAACCCACACCATGTTTGATTTTTTCAATCAAAGGAGAATGTTGCAGCATTTCTCTTGAAATATTGAGTTGCAAATCAGCCGAATCAATCACACCTTTAACAAAGCGCAGATAATTTGGCATCAACTCCTCAATTTTATCAGAGATAAACACCTTGTTGACATAGAGCTTCAGACTGTTTTTGCGATCGGGCTGAAACAAGTCATAAGGAGCTGCAGAAGGTACAAAAAGCAACCCCGTATATTCAATATTACCCTCGGCTTTAAAATGGAGGGTGAGCCACGGATCATCGAAATTATGAGAGATATGATGATAAAACTCTTTGTACTGATCCTTGGTGATTTCGGATTTATGACGTGTCCACAAGGCAGAGGCGGTATTAACCGTTTCTTCTCCAGCCTTGCCCAAATCAAGCACAATCGGATAGTCGATATGGTCGGAATAAGTGCGAATAATTTGGCGTAGATAAATTGTATCAACATAGTCTTTGGCATCAGCTTTCAGGAACAACTTGATGTCTGTGCCGTTCGATTCTCTTTTGGCGGCAGAAATCTCAAAACCGTCCACCCCGTTTGAGGTCCACTTCCAAGCCTCATCCTCCCCTGCCTTGCGGGTAGTGATTTCAACTTTGTCGGCCACCATAAATGCGGCATAAAACCCAACGCCGAATTGACCAATAAGTTCAACAGCGGAGCCGTTTTCGGCAACATTTTTAACAAACTCAGCCGTGCCTGATTTGGCAATCGTTCCTAAGTGATTGATTAAATCTTCCTTATTCATGCCGATTCCGTTATCGGAGATGGTTAAGGTATTAGAAGCGGCATCAGGCGTTATTTTAATTTTCATCTGTCCGGATTCTTTAGCGATTCCAGGGTTTGTCAGCGCCAAATATTTGAGTTTATCGCAAGCATCTGATGCGTTTGAGATAAGCTCTCTCAAAAATATCTGTTTTTCCGAATAAAGAGAGTTAACCACAATATTGAGCATTTTGCTGACATCAGCCTGAAAAGACATTTTATCTGACATTTCAATCTCCCACAAAACATAAATTCTGATATCTATGTAGGGACTATTTTTTGCATTTGCAAGATTATGCTTGATTTATTTGAGAAATTAGCTAAAGTTGGTTTTGATTTTTCAAAATAACCAACCATGGAGTTAAATGAATGGTATCTGTAGTAAATGACGCTTGCGTAAAATGCAAATCTTGTGCTGATGTATGCCCGGTAGATGCTTTCCACGAGGGTGAGACCCAATTGGTTGTTGATCCCGATACCTGCATTGATTGCGGTGTTTGCATTTCTGAATGCCCGCAAGAAGCCATCACTTCTGAAGATGAAGCTGATGAGAAATGGATTAAATTCAACGCTGAAAACGCAAAAAATTGGCCGAATGCCAACGAATAATTTTTCAAGCTTGAAAATTTCAAAGCTCTCGCTTTGGCGGGAGCTTTTTTATTGCAAATAAAAAAAATATCCGTTAGATTTGAGCTTAATTTAGAGTTTTGGTTTTAAGGAAAAAAAGAACAAAAATGAGCAAGGCAGAAATATATTATGACATTGTTGGTATCGGCAACGCAATTGTAGACGTGTTAGCCAAAGTCGGCGACGGTTTCCTAAAAGAGAGAAATCTGCCCAAGGGCTGCATGACCCTAATGGACGCCAAAACCGCAGGCAAGATTTACGCAGATATTGTACCTGAGCGCGAAGTTCCGGGCGGTTCTGCAGCCAACACGGTTGCAGGCATTGCCTCTCTGGGCGGCACGCCTGCCTTCATCGGCAAGATTCATGATGATGAGCTGGGGCAAGAATTCACGCGTGATATTGGCGCTGCCGGTGTAGATTTCTTCACGATTCCCTTAAACGAGGGACCGGTTACGGGGCGCAGTGTCGTTTTAGTCACGCCTGATGCCGAGCGCTCAATGTTCACCTATCTGGGAGCGGCCACGCATTTAACGGAAGAAGATATTGATGAAGAGATCATTCAAGCCGGCAAAATCACCTATATTGAAGGATATCTGTGGGACACGGACTGCTGCCAGGGCGCTTTGATAAAAGCGTGTCAATTAGCACACAAACATGGACGCAAAGTTGCCTTTACCTTATCAGACACCACTTGCATCACCCGCAATCGGAAAGAGATTTTCAACTTTGTCAAAGAATATGTTGATGTTCTTTTTGCCAATGAGGAAGAGATAAAAGCGTTATTTGCGGAAGATGATTTTTATAAGAGCTTGGATTTAATCAAACCGCATGTAGAAATTGCAGCCATCACCAGAGGAATCAAGGGCTCGGTAGTTGTCAACGGACGCACCAAAACCTTTGTTGAAGCCGAGGTTGTTGACAACGTTGTTGACACCACCGGTGCCGGAGATTTATATGCGGCAGGCTTTTTATTTGGTATGACCCAGGAACGCAGTCTCGGCACCTGTGCCATGATAGGTTCTATTGTTGCCGCGGAAATCATCACCCACTACGGTGCCAGACCGGAGGTTTCTTTGCGCGGCTTGGTTCGCAATAAGTTGCTGTCTTACGGTAAAAAGGCGTAAGCTTATAAAAAAATTTCATTAGATTATTGAAATTTAATTTTAAAAGTGTATTGTAAGGCGAATTTACAAAATTAAAGGCTTATAAAAGCACGGCGTTTTCTTTCATAAATAGCCGTGCTGGAAGTAAATTTGTTGACGACGTGTACAAAAAGAGGTACACGAGGAAACAAATTTGCTTCAATGACGACCATTTAGGGAAGAAAACGAAGATGAATATGAGAAATATTGCCATAATAGCTCACGTTGACCACGGCAAGACCACACTGGTTGATGGGCTCTTAAAACAAAGCGGCACCTTCCGCGATAACCAAAAGGTAGAAACCTGCGTTATGGACAGCAACGAGCTGGAAAGAGAACGCGGCATTACCATCCTTTCAAAATGCACTTCCGTTAACTGGAACGGTACTCATATTAATATTGTGGACACCCCGGGCCACGCTGACTTTGGCGGCGAGGTTGAGCGCATTCTCTCCATGGTTGACGGTGTTGTTTTGCTGGTCGATTCTTCTGAAGGCCCAATGCCGCAAACCAAGTTTGTGCTGGGTAAAGCCTTAAAACTAGGTCTCTGCCCGATTGTGGTTATCAACAAAGCCGACAAAGCCGATGCCCGCTGTGATGAGGTATTAGACGAGGTTTTTGATCTTTTTGTCAGCTTAAATGCCAATGACAAACAGCTTGACTTTCCGGTTCTTTACGCCTCTGGGCGCAACGGTTGGGCGGTTAAAGAATTAGAAGATGAGAAAAAAGATTTAAGCCCCTTGTTTGAGCTGATTTTGTCTTATGTTCCCGAACCTGCCTGCGAGCCTGACAAACCGTTTTCAATGTTGGCCACCACTTTGGAATCCGACAAATTCATCGGCCGTTTGCTAACCGGAAAGATTCAATCAGGCACCTTGCATTTGAATGATACGGTAAAAGTTTTGGATGGTAAAAACAACGAAATTGAGCGTGTCCGCATCAGCAAGATTTTGGCTTACCGCGGGCTCAACCGAGAGGCTTTAAACGAGGCTCATGCCGGAGATATTGTGGCGGTTGCCGGTGTTGTTAAAGGCACGGTTGCAGATACTTTGTGTGCCTTTGAAGTCAATGAAGCCATCAAAGCTCAGCCGATAGACCCGCCGACATTGGCCATGACTTTTTCAATCAACGATTCTCCCTTGGCCGGCCGCGAGGGAGACAAGGTTACCTCGCGTATGATTTGGGACCGTTTGTGCAAAGAGGCCGAAGGCAACATTGCCCTCAAGATCTCCCGCACCGACAGCAGCGATTCGTTTGAAGTCGCCGGCCGTGGAGAATTACAATTGGGCGTACTGATTGAAACCATGCGCAGAGAAGGCTTCGAGCTCTCCATCTCCCGTCCGCGTGTATTGATGAAAAAAGATGAAAACGGCCAACTTTTGGAGCCGATAGAAGAAGTTGTTGTTGATGTTGATGAAGAGTTTTCCGGCGCCGTAGTTGAGAAATTAGGCCAAAGAAGATCTGAAATGGTAGATATGATTCCTTCTCAGGTAGGCAACAAAGTCCGCCTGATTTTCAATGCTCCCTCACGCGGTCTGATTGGTTACCATTCTGAATTTTTAACCGACACCCGTGGCACCGGCGTTATGAACAGACTGTTCAAATGTTATGAACCCTACAAAGGAGAGATTGACAGCCGCCGCAACGGAGTTCTGATTTCCTCAGAAACCGGCACAGCCATTGCTTATTCTTTATGGAAATTGCAAGAGCGCGGCCCCATGTTTATTGACCCGGGTGTTCCGGTCTATACCGGAATGATTATCGGCGAGCACACCAAGCCCAATGACTTGGAGGTCAACCCTTGTAAAGCCAAACAGCTGACCAACATCCGTGCAGCCGGCAAGGATGAAGCCATAGATTTGGTTCCACCTCGCAAACTGACTTTGGAACAAGGCTTGTCTTACATTCAAGAAGATGAGCTCTTAGAGGTTACACCTAAGACTTTGCGCCTGCGCAAACGGATTTTGGATCCGATAGCCCGTCGCCGTCAAAAACCCGGTGATTTGTAAGAGACAAAAGAAAAACCCTCGATACGAAAATATCGAGGGTTTTTCATCTTCAAATTTTAGAGTCCTTACTCTCAGGTGCGGAAATCATTCCGAAAAGAGAGCAAACCCCAACAGCAAGAGCATAACTCATAAGTTGAGAAACCAGCATCAACTCATCTTCGGTTTGCCAGTGGACAAAAAAGAGCGGCAAAACCATAACCAACGCCACCACAAACGTATGCGCCTTTTGCACACGGAACCGATGTTCTAAAATGCGCAACCGCCTTTCAAAATGGAAAAGCATAAATACGGCCAACAAAACAACCACTATGAGTTCTTTGGGCTGAGGTAAAATAAACTCCATATCCTATAATATTTAAATTGTTTGTATTTAATTAATAACTGCGTTGATGTATAGCACCAAAAGATTAAAATTCAATGAAAAACTCCGGAAAAATTCCGGAGTTTTAAGCCATGTCGTTTGTGGAGAAATAAAGAAAGATTATCGTCCGTTGTTACCTTTATTTGGATTAATGAAATGAACTTTCTCACGCTTAAACGGCGCCTTAACGGCATTAATCAGAGAAGTAACTCTATCGCTCATAGACGGTTTTCCGTGAGCGGCTTTTTCCAAACGAGGAGAATACCCCTCAAACGTCTTAGTATTTCCGTTTGCCCCCAACGACTTAAACCCCTTAGCCAAGGACTCTTTTCCAAGCTCTGGCCTAGCATTCGTATCACTTGCCAAGCCATTTTTGCCAAAAGATTTATAATCAGAAGCAAGCTGCAAAGAACTGACGTCTATTTGCAAGACATCATCTCTAGCCTTTCCTGTCCCCAGAGGTATAAATCCCTCTGTTCTCTCTGTTACGGTAGTCATAACATTTCTCCATAAACAAAATCTCATCTCTTTTGTCTATTATCGCAATTTAAAAGTATTTTGTCAACTAAAAAACTTCAAAAAACGGCGAAAAACTTAGGCAAAAGTTGATATTTAGTGTTTCATTATTGGAAATAATAACCTATAATCTCTTAAAATCAACTTAATAAACCAATTAGGCCACAAAATATAATGAGTTTATTCAAATCTATTGCCACTTTCGGCAGCTTTACGCTTCTTTCTCGCATAACCGGATTCTTTCGTGACATGGTCTTAGCCAACTTTCTGGGCGCCGGAATGATTTCAGATGCCTTTTTTGTTGCCTTCAAACTGCCGAACCTGTTTCGCTCTTTATTTGCAGAAGGTGCCTTTACCTCAGCCTTTGTGCCGATGCTCTCCCACAAACTGGTAACCGACAGCAAGCAAGACGCCATAGATTTTGCCGCCCGAGCAATATCGGTTTTGGCCTTTTTCCTGAGCCTTTTTGTGATTATAATGGAAGTTTTAATGCCGATTGTTGTCCAGATTCTGGCCCCCGGATTTATTGATGACCACGGCAAGATAGAACTGGCAACCGAGCTTTCAAGGATCACTTTTCCGTTTTTATTATTTATCTCCATAGTTTCTTTTCAATCCGGAATTTTGAACGCGCTTGGCAAATTTGCAGCCCCGGCGGCGGCTCCGGTTATTTTAAATGTGATGATGATTTTATCCGTCTTCATCTTTGTACCGTTTGGCAGCACGCCGGCGCATGGCATAGCCATCGGCGTCACCGTTGCCGGATTCTTGGAAATTTTGTGGCTGATGTTCTTTTTGCACCGCCAGCAAGTCTACCTAAAGCCGGATTTTAAGATTTTATCTTTGCTCAAAGACAGCAGTATTCGCACCCTTTTTAAAAGGATTGCCCCTGGCGTATTAGGAGCCGGCGTTTACCAAATCAACATGGTGGTAGACACCATTTTAGTCTCTTTGGTGGGAACCGGTGCCATATCGTGGCTGTATTATGCCAATAGGCTACAACAACTTCCCTTAGGAGTAGTTGGCGCCGCCATTGGTGTTGCGGTTTTGCCGATTCTCTCACACCACCTCAAAGCCGGAGAAGTTGATGAGGCCGGCCGCGTGCAAAACAAGGCTTGGGAGTATGGAGCTTTGCTCTCGATTCCGGCCGCAGTTGCCTTAATTTTCCTGGCAAAACCGACAATTAATATCCTCTTCCAACACGGCAAATTCGGCAGTTTTCAAACTGACATGACGGCCCAAGCTGTTATTGCCTACGCCATTGGCTTGCCGGCCTATGTTTTGGTCAAAGCCCTGGCGCCAAACTTTTTTGCCAGAGGAGATACGAAAACACCGGTAAAATATAGTATTGTAGTTCTGCTCACCAACCTATGTTTTTCCGTTATTTTGATGAAACCCTTTGGACATGTAGGCATAGCCTTAGCAACAACAATAGCAGCTTTTGTATCATTAGGCCAATACATTCGCGGCCTCAAAAAAAGAGGTTTTTGGACTTGCCCAAAAGAACTTGTAATACAAACGACAAAAATTTTAGCTTGTTCAATTGTCATGGGCATAATAATCGATTTTGGTGAAATTTTACTAAACATGCATTATGGCAACTGGCTCAACCTTTCTATCTTTCCCAAGCTATGCTGGTTTTCGCTTTTATGCATTTTGGGTGTTGCAACTTTTGCAATAACCGCTAAACTAAGTGGTACTTTTGATATCAGAGAACTGATAAAGATGCTTGGCAAACGGAGTGGCAAAAATGCGTAACCTCAAGATAAAAGAACGGATACTTGCACTAAGAATACCGCAGCGGTTAAAAATTTTACTGCGCCCATGGCCGCGATTGAGGAATTTGGTTAACACCTGGCCAAAGCTAATTTTATTATTCATCATAGGATTCATCTTTTTATATTATCCTTTAGGTGCTCTGGTAAGTGAAGACATTGATAAGAATACCAACTATGAATTTCACAAAGAAGGAAGAGAATCAGTCACCATTAACGCGATGGCATTTCTAATTCGCAGAGAAGTTTACAACAAAAGTTGGACACCGAGCCTTCCTTTTATTTTTCCGGCCTATATGCTGGATAATATGCCCTCGTTTCAACTAGGACTTATGTCCTCCATCAGTACTTTATCAAAAGCCTTTGCTCAAAAAATTGATAACTTACCGACAGAAGAATCACATTTGCAAACGGCCGCAGAATTACTGCAATACCCAGGCAACATTTGGATGTTTTCCCCTCACAACAAGCTGGTTCCGGCCCCCTCATCCAACAGCCAATACCGAAGAGCACGCAAACAGCTGCAAAATTACAATCGTGATTTAGCCGACGGACGAGAGTTGTTTATAGCAAAAGCGGAGGATTTGAACTATTTTCTAAAAGCCATACAAAAAGACTTAACCCAAAGCTCTCGCCGTTTAAGCAATCAAATCAGAGAACACAGCACTGATTTTTATGACGGCAAAGCAGATAATATATTTTACTACGAGCAAGGCAAACTATATTCCTATTATTTGCTTTTGAAAGCGCTTGGAGTAGACTACAAAGATGTTATTGTGCAACACAACATTTATCAGCCATGGACGGCATTGCTAAACACGCTGGAAAAAGCCTCCAAGCTTTCACCACTGGTTGTTCGTAACGGCGAATTAGACAGTTTAACCGCGCCCAATCACCTGGCTACGCTGGGATATTTCAATTATAAATCTATTGCCGTATTACAAAATATGGAGGCAATACTAACCCGCCCTCAAGCTCAAGGATTAAAGAAATGATTATAGAAACTCAGCCGACCCCGGATAACAATGTGCTGAACTTTTTCCCGCCGCAACCGATATTAAAATCCGGACAAGCCGAATTTGTTGATGCCAAATCTTTGCGCAAATCCCCTTTGGCAGAGCATATTTTTGATTTAGGCGGTATTAGATCCCTTTTTATCACATCAGACATGATATCTGTTACTAAAGAAGAAAAAGCTTCATGGGAAGAGTTGAAACCTCAAATTTTAGCAGAAATCATGGATCACCTTTCCACAGGAGAAGCGACCCTTACACCTGCGGCAGAAAAAGATGACAATGTTGTTGAACAGATCCAAGGTCTGCTCAACGCCAGGATCCGCCCGGCAGTCAAACAAGACGGCGGAGACATTGTATTTAAGGATTTCAAAGACGGAATAGTTTATGTGGAAATGCAAGGCTCCTGCAAAGGCTGTCCTTATGCTCTTGTTACCTTGAAAGAAGGTGTTGAGAAGATATTAAAAACCTATATTCCCGAGGTAAGAGAAGTAAGAAACCAAAGCCAAGAAGAGGAATAAGAATGAAAAGCCTTCTTTTTGTTCTCTGTTTTTTGTTAACCTTACCTCTTCCGGCCCAAGCGGCAGATAAATTAGAATTAGGAAGAATAAGTGTTTCTGAGTTAGAAGAGATTTATGATTTCTATGGTTATCATGGAGAAAAAGATTATCTTATGATACCAAGTTATCACTATCCGCCGATATTTTTAAAATACTTTCCGACAGATTTTAATAAGATTAGTGAAGAAAAAAAACGCAATGCAATGTTCATCAAAATATTAGCCCCGCTGACGATGAAGCTAAACAATGAAATCTTGGCCGAAAGAAAAGAAATATTAGAAATTTCTAACTATTTTCAAAAGCATCAGGAACTAACAAAAGAGCAAGAAAAATTTATAGAAGACAAAGCCACAAAATATGATATTTTTACTCGTTTTAAAGGATATAGAAGATATGCGTATTTTTTGGATGAATTACAAGCAAAGGTTCACGTTATTCCCCCCTCAATTTTAATCACCGCCGCGGCATTAGAGACCAACTGGGGAACATCACGAATTACCAAAGAAGGCAATTCGCTGTACAAAGCACTTAATTGGCACAGCAATGAGGGATTAAAGCCGATAGGAGAGAAAGAAGATGATAGCTATCGGATAAAAACCTACCCGGATATTTACAGCTCAATGCAGGAATTTGCGCTTAAATTAAATTCGAGTATATCTTTTAAGGAATTAAGAGGATTTCGCAATAAGATTTTGGAGCGTCGCACGCCTTTATTAGGTACGATGTTAGCACCGCATATGGTATGGAACTCTCCTTTAAAAAATTATGCGGGACTTTTTGATTATACACTTGCGTATTACGAGCTCAATATAATTGACAAATCGGTACTAGATAGTAAGATGATAGAGAATACGTTGCCTAAAGAGCTAAAAAATCTGGCATTGTAACAAAATTGTCATTAGGCTTTGGAGGTATTTAGTATTATTATATACTTTAGAACAACCTCTTTTGGGTATATAGCCATGAACAAAACGCCATTAACGAAACAAGATGCAGAAAATTTGTCTATTCATCCTGGATTAGGCAGCAAAACTGTTGTGGCGCAAAAGGTAAGCACTTATTACAACGGAACCACAGTCACACCCAAAGGATTAAAACTAGCGGAAGATATTTTCCGGATTATGGTCAGAGACGTTGAGATAAAAGTTCGAGAAGTTCTGGCAGAAAGTTTAAAAAACTGCCACAATTTACCGGAAGACATAGTTGATACGGTCATAAGAGATTCAGACAGCGTAGCTATTCCGTTTTTAAAATACTATTCCAGTTTAAGCAACAATGATTTAATTAGGATTTTAAATATTTCAGGGATTAACAAACAAAAAGCTGTTGCCGAGAGAATAAACCTCCCACATGAGATATCACAATACATTGCCGAGAAATGCCCCGAAGAAGTTGTTGGAGCACTAATTTCCAACGAGGCCGCCAACATTCATGAAAAAACATATGATACGATTTTAGAAAGATATCAAGAAAGCGAAGAAATCAAGAAACGTCTAGTTTACAGAACGGAGGTTCCGACCTCTGTTATTGAGAGAATAGCCAACTCCTTATCTGAAGAGCTAAAGAAGCACCTGATTTTAACTCACAATCTACCCACTGACATGGCAACGGACATCATTGAAGAAGTGAGAGAAAAGACGACCTTAAAGATATCGGAAGAGTACAGCTCAGACAAACAGATAGAGGAGTTGGTTCACCAATTATATACATCAAATCGCCTAACAGCCAATTTGGTAGTTCGAGCCATTTGCATGGGAGATTTAAAATTTTTTGAATATGCCATTGTTTACTTATCCAACACGCCAATTTTAGAAGTAAGGAAGACCTTATTTAACCCGACAGCTGATTTTATGATTCGTAATCTTTTGCGCAAAGCCTATATCCCCAAGACAATGTTTCCGGCAGTATTTTCAGCATTAAAAGTAATAAAAGATATAAAATTTGATTGTAAAAAAAGCAATCGCCAATCATTTGCCCATAAAGTTATTGAACGGATACTGTCTTACACTCCTGGCAATGATGAATTAAGCGAAGAAGATATTCGTTATCTTGTATCAAAAATCAGCTAGGCTTATATTTTTCTTAATAAATACCAATTAAACTAGACGGCGAAGGAGGATAAATTTTTGCCGAGCGAAAGAGATATAATCTTAAGTGATTTGCTGGCTTTAAATATGGCCATAGCCAAAGACACAGACACGGGAATTCTGGTAGAGAAAGTCATGCGCGTAGCAGCCAAAGCGGCTTCTGCAGACGGATGTTTTTTCTTTGAGATTGGGCAAGATAAATATATGTCTCTCACCTACAGCAATATCAAGAGTTTAAGAGAAAGACAAGTTGGCTTTGATAATTTAGATTTTTTTGAGCCGGTAGCCCTTGGCGACATAAAAAACAAAAGCTCGAAACGTCCGGCAGAAATATGTGCCCTAAACAGAGAAATTATCAACACTGACAATATTTACAAAGATGATGATATGGACACCGGTTTTATTTCAGGCTTTGACTATAAACACGACTATGCCACCGTTTCTGTTTTGGCGTTGCCCTTAATTGACCGCAAAGACAATCTTATTGGCGTGGCACAATTCATTAATGCTATGGACAACAATGGCAAGGTAATAAATTTTACAACTGATACAGTCAACATACTATTATCCATCTGTCAGTTACTGACCGTTGTTTTAGAAAACAAAGGACTAAGAGAGGCCTATTCTCAGCTTTTGGAATCATTCATTGAGGTTTTAGCCCGAGCGATTGACGCCAAATCCCCCTATACAGGCAGCCATTGCCAAAAAGTTCCGATTATCACCAGAATGTTGGCCACAGCGGCAACAGAAGAAACTGAAGGACCGTTAAAAGATTTTGAAATGAGTGATGATGACTGGTATGCTCTGCACATTGCTTCTTGGCTGCATGACTGCGGCAAAGTTACCACCCCGGAATATATTGTCGACAAAGCCACTAAATTGGAAACCATAAACAATAGGATACATGAGATACGGAATCGTTTTGAGATTTTAAGACGAGATGCCCATATTGCTTATCTGCAAAAACGTCTAAATGACGTTGACAGTAAAGAGAATCTACAAGCAGAATTTGTGGCACGAGTTAAGCAATTGGAGGATGACTTTGCATTTGTAGCATGGTGCAATACCGGAGATAACGAGATAAGCAAGGCCGATCAAAAGCGTTTAGATGAAATCGGCAACAAAACATTCACCAGATATTTTAATCGCATGCTTGGTCTTTCTTGGGCAGAGCGCAATGCCATAACGGCGCCGGAAATTTATAATCATCCCTGCCAAGAACAGCTTTTGCAAGACCGGCCTGATCACTTAATAGATGGCTATAATCGGGGTGAATTATATAATCTCAAAATAAAACAAGGCACCATCAATAAGGAAGAAAGAGAAAAGATAAACGACCACATCGTTGTAACCATTGACATGTTAAAAGCGCTTCCCTTCCCCAAAGAACTTTCCAATGTAGTAGAATATGCCGGCAGCCACCACGAATGGGTTAATGGCAAAGGCTACCCCAACCACCTAACCGGCGAGCAAATGTCCATACCTGCCAAGATAATGGCGATTGCCGATGTTTTTGAGGCCCTCACGGCCAAAGACCGCCCTTACAAAGAACCAAAGAAATTATCAGAAGTTTTGCGCATTATGCAAGAGATGAAAAACATTGGACATTTGGACCCTGATTTATACAGAGTATTTATTACTCATAAGGTTTATCTGGACTACGCCGAACAATACATGAAAAAAGAACAGATAGAAGATATTAATCCTGAGGAGTATTTATAATGCTGGAAATTGAGACGGTTTTATGCCGCGCCGGCCAAATGGATAATTACAGCTACATTTTGCATGATAAAAAAAGCGGCATTACAGCAGTGATAGACCCATCGGAAAACGCGCCGATAATAAAAAAACTGCAAGAACTGGGGCTAAAGCTTGATTATATCTTAAACACACACCACCACTTTGACCACACGGATGGCAATTTGGAACTAAAAGAGCTGTTTGGCGCCAAAGTTATCGGCAACAAAAAAGATGCTTCGCGTATTCCTGGGTTCGAGCTGGGAGTGGAAGACGGACAAACTTATGCTCTGGATAAAGCAGGCTTAGATTTGGCAGACAAGAAAAAAGATACTGATTTTATTTTTGAGGTGATAGATGTCTCTGCCCACACGCAAGGTCATATTTTATATTATTTTCCCAAAGACAAGGCTGTTTTCACCGGTGATACCTTGTTTAACTTATGTATCGGAGGATTGTTTGAAGGAACAATTGAGCAGATGTTTAGTGCACTGTCAAAAATCAGAGCCTTGCCCGAAGATGTGAAATTTTACCCCGGGCATGAATATACTTTTGGCGGCGCCCACGAGGCATATAGCTATTTTGGCGGCAATGAAGATATCCAGGATTATTTGAGCCAAGCCCAGATGAGACTAAAACAAGGGCTTCCGGCCGGCCCTTTTACGCTTGGCGAGGAAAAGAGATGCAACCCCTATCTGGCAGCAGATAGCTTGGAAGAGTTAAAAAAATTATTTTAGGATTTAGCAGGACACTTTTGATCTTGCAAATTGCTCTGGATGCGCCGGCATACATAAAAATTTGGAGAATGGTGCAGATAGAGTAATTTGAAAGGCAAAAGTACCGGAGCGTACATTAGAGGTACGTGAGGACACTTTTGATCTTGCAAATTGCTCTAGATGTGCCGTTATACAAATTTTTAAGACAAAATGTTGGACAAAATTGTTTTTATATGCTACTATATGATTAGAAATAAGAACTTCGGAGAACCAAAATGGCAGAATATGATTCACCCTTCAAGAATTACACAGATGACGATTTCTACTTTGTTGAGCAATACAATATGGCTCCAGAGGCTAGGATGTATAACAATCTGAACAGTAATAAAGAAGATGATATTAAAAATTATAAAGAAGATTTTCTCACCTGCCCCTACGAAGATGAACAAAACATTAAATTACACACAAATACTAACATAAACCAAGTTAAATATGCTATCCAAAGAGCTCTAAATGAATATAGTGGATCAGAAATTGAAACAATCTTACCAAAAATTGAAGCTCTTGCAGAGCATAGCCCTGAAAACATCAAAGAAGAAATAGTTAAAATTTTAAGAGAGCAAGCTCAAAAAGAGGAAATCTCTGAAGAAGAAAAGAAAAAACTGGAAGCCTCTGCCGAAAACATTGAAAAAGGCGATGATGATAATGTCATAACCGTTGATGAAAATATCTCCGAAGCAAAAGAAGACGACGGCTGGAAAAAAGAAGTCAGAGAAGCGGTTAAAAAAGCCAACACTGACCTCAAACAAGAATTTGAAGAATATAAAGATGAAGAACACCCAGAACATCTGTTCTTCAAAGACAAAAAGAACGATAAAAATATCATTGCTTTTGCCAGCAAATCTGAGGGCTATGTTGAAGGTGAGCAAGCCGCTTTTGATGAGTTAGTCAAAACCGCTCAGAACATGGGCAAAGAGACCGTTAACTTTGGTAAATTTGAAAAACATCCGGAATACAAAGCCCGCTTATATCTTGCCTGCCTCAAATTTGGCATGAAGATGAAAAACGCCCCGGAACTAGAAGCTTTGAAACAATATCCGGAATATAAAGAGATAAGAAAGCTTCAAAAAGAAAAATTATCAAAAGAACTAGAAACGGCCCTAAAAAACGAGAAAAAAATTGGAACCAATATTATCCTAGCGCCGGAAGGGAGACCCTTACTAACAGCATGGATAGAGGCAAAAGATAAATTTATTTCTGATTCCTCTGCAGAAAACCGAGAGGCCTATAGGGAGGCACAAGAAAAATTATATGCAAAATGTCCTGACTTCAAGGCGGCTCTGGAAACTTGCCAAAGAATCATCCGAGAGATTAACAAAATCAATATGGAGCAACTAAACGACGCCAGAAAAGCTCATGAAGAGAAAAAAGACGACACAAGCAAAGCTGAATATAAAAAAGCTCTTGAAGAAACCGCTGATTTTTATATTGGACATGGATCAGGAAAAGAAAGGGATATATCAACCCCCGAGCAAAGAATTAAGAATCTTAACAGACATACAAAACCTGACGATGAACATGGTGTCATTAGAAGAACTTCTAAATCCGGACAAAAAGAAATGCACAACACTTACGCACAAGAACGTCTGGTAATCCAAGAAGTCCTAAACCGTCGCAACAGTCGATAACTTTTTATGTCAACTTTTCTCCGCAGTTGTTCCTCTCAGGCGGCTGCGGAGTTATTTTTTCCACCTGGTTTGGCGCAAAGCCTCACCAACAACCATGGTTGCAGACACCGCCACGTTAATGGAGCGAGCTTTCTCATTCATGGGAATCAAAAGCCTGGCATTGGCGATTTGATGAACTTCTTCCGGCACACCGGCAGATTCGCGCCCCATTAAGATAATATCATTTTCCTTGAATTCAAAATCGACATAAGGCTTGCTGGCATGGGTTGTCAGCAACACAATACGGCCATATTCGGCAGGATGCTCGGCCCGATATTGCAAAAAATCTTGCCAGGAATCATGGCGGCGATAATCAACCATATCCAAATAATCCATCCCGGCACGACGCATGGCCTTGTCATTAAAGATAAACCCACACGGCTCAATGATGTCTATAGGCAAATCCACACAAGCGCACAAACGCATTAAAGTCCCAGTATTTTGCGGAATATCTGGCTGAAACAAGGCTAACCGCATTTATTCCCCTCAATTTTACACAAAAAATTTGATAAAGGCCGATGATGCGCCGATTATCGAGCATGATCGCCCCTCTTGCAAGCTCCTAAACATTGAATAAGAAATTCAACAAATCGCCATCCTGCACCACATAGTCTTTACCCTCGGAGCGCATTTTACCGGCTTCTTTACAGGCCTGCTCGCCGCCGAACTTGACAAAGTCATCATAAGATATGGTCTCGGCGCGGATAAAGCCTTTCTCAAAGTCAGAATGGATAATTCCGGCACATTGCGGCGCTTTTGAACCCTTTAGAAAAGTCCATGCACGCACTTCTTTTGGCCCTGCGGTAAAATAGGTTTGTAAGCCAAGCAAATCATAGCCGGCACGAATAATTTTGGTAAGCCCGGTTTCCTCTAACCCCAGCGCACCCAAAAACTCTTTTTTCTCCTCCTCGGTCTCCAATTGAGCCACCTCAGATTCTATCTCGGCAGAAATAATCACTGCCTGAGCATTTTCCGCTTTGGCCTTTTCAAACACCTTCTTGGAATATTCATTGCCTAAAGCCGCCGATTCCTCATCCACATTGCACACATACAAAACCGGCTTAGAAGTCAAAAGTTGCAACATTTTATAAGCTTTGCAGGCATCTTTGTTGGAAGCATCAGGTGCCGCGGTACGGGCTGGTTTTCCGGCCTTTAGAGCTTCAATCACGGGTCCCATCACGCTCACATTGACAATAGCCTCTTTATCCCCTCCTTTGGCTTTTTTCTGAGCTTGGTCAAACCTCTTTTCCAAAGATTCAAGGTCAGCAATCATCAATTCTGTTTCCACGATTTCGGCATCACGAATAGGGTCAACGCTACCCTCAACATGGGTAATATTTTCATTTTCAAAACAGCGCAACACATGGATAATGGCATCCACCTCGCGGATATTGGCCAAAAATTGGTTGCCTAGCCCCTCACCCTTGGATGCCCCTTTGACCAAACCGGCAATATCAACAAACTCCAGCTGTGTCGGCACCACATTTTTGGGTTTAACCATCTCAACCAACTTATCTAAGCGCTTATCAGGCACCGCCACTCGCCCGGTGTTGGGCTCAATCGTACAAAACGGAAAATTGGCTGCCTGCGCCGCAATGGTTTGGGTCAAGGCATTAAACAAGGTTGATTTTCCGACATTAGGCAAGCCGACAATACCGCAGTTAAATCCCATAATCAAAACTCCTTATTGTTTTCTCAAAACATCGCCGAGCTTATTGCAAAAAGCGGCGATTCCATCTTTCATCAAGACCTCAATTAAAGAGGCCACAATCTCAATTTCATTATAAATAACATCTTCATCAGCTTTACCAAAACGTGACAGCACATGGTTCACCACTGCCTCGCCGCCGGTTTGCGGATGCCCGACCCCGATTCTGATACGGTTATAATTAGGGGTAATCGCCGCATCGATAGATTTGATTCCGTTATGCCCGCCGGCACCACCGCCCAACTTGGCCTTAACTTTGCCTACCGGCAAATCCAGATCATCATGAATAACGATAATATTTTCAGGCAAAATCTTATAAAAATGAGCGGCTTTCACCACCGAGTTTCCGGATAGATTCATATAGGTTTGCGGTTTCAAGAGATAAACCTTTTCTCCACCGATTTTACCCTCGGCAATTTCACCGTCAAACTTATCTCTAAATGGGGAAAAGTTGAATTTTTGGAACAAGAAATCAGCCGCCATAAAACCAACATTATGACGTGTGCCGGCATATTCTGCCCCCGGATTTCCCAAACCAACGATAAGAAACATCAAAAACTCTTCAATCAGATAAAATAAATTGGCGGCCCCTCATGCCGCATGGGCACATCCAAGACCGCCAACAAACTACAATAGCTCCGAACTATTTACGGAGAAAATCGACGTGGATGGGAGCATCGGTAACCGGATGGAATTGAACATCCTGGCATTTAACCTTGTGTTTTTTGCCATCCAAAACAATCTCAATATCAGCCTCATAAAGACCGGCGGTATTCAAAGCTTTTTCAAGCTCAACCGGGTGCAAAGAGATCATGATAGACTCTTGTTTGCCACCATAGATAACGGCAGGGATACGCCCCTCACGACGACACGCACGAGCTGCCCCCTTACCTGCTTTCTCACGCTTTTCAGCATTAAATGTAATATTTACCATGTTAAAAATCCTCAAATAAAATTAAGACTCTATCCAAACCTCCAGGGGTGTTTGAATAGTGACTCAAGACATACACCGTTTTATTTTATTTTTCAAGGACTTTTTAAAAAGCCAAAGGGCCGGCTTAAACCGACCCTTCTACAGCTTCCTGAGGACATATGACAACCTGAAGTTCCCTAAAATCCCCTTGTTCATCAAGCTCCACATAAACAAACGAGGCCTCTTCTTTGCCAAGCTTATACTCAGAATCAAGCCCAACTGCATTCATAGTTTTGCCGTTGATGTTGATGCTTCCATAAAAGACTCCCTCTTCCTCATCCTCACTTTCAGGCATAAAAGATCCCACCGGATTATCTGCCAAAAAGAAAAACAATTGAGAATAGAGATTGTCTTGAGCTTTTTTTTGCAAGATCATATTAAAAAACACGACCCCAAACATACCAAAGCTTGTAGCCCGTGGTATCTCAAAGAAGAAGTTCCCTGCAATAACAGCAATCACCATGGCCAAATAAACCCATGGCATCATGCTTTTAAAAAGGGCTATTTCTTCAATCGAGAGCACCACCTTACTAATGCAAGCCAAGAGCAAAAACAATGTAACTGCTCCCAGCACAAGCCATAAAATTGTTTCCATACTCACACAGATTAATATTCAACAATCTCGACTTGCCACAGCACGGCCCTGCAATCAATGCCGACAACTTTCGCAACGACAAAGTCAGGCAATTCTCCTTCATAGTAGAAATACCCTTCTCGCAATTTTCCTCGCCAAAAAAATTGGCAATAGTACTCATCCTCGCCGACCTTTTCCACTTCATGAAGCCGAACAGTAATCAAAAATCTGTCCAAAAGATGAAATCCTGCCGCAATCAAGGCAATTATCAATAATATCCATCCACTCATAAGCTTTAGGTTTTAAGTTAATAATTAATTTTCCTTCTTCAAAATTAGACAAAAAAAGAACAAGAGTCAACAAAAAAACCGCCGAAGTTTCTCATCTCCGACGGTTTTAAAAAACTCAAGTTAAACCTCAAAAATTACTTCTCAAGATCTTCACCTGTCTCTTGGTTTACTCTCTTGGCAGAAAGCTTAATCTTGCCACGATTATCACTACCCAAGCACTTAACCCAGATTTGGTCACCTTCTTTATAGAAGTCAGAAACAGAGGCAATACGCTCGTTCTTAACTTCAGAAATATGAACCAATCCTTCAGTTGTGCCAAGGAAGCGGACAAACGCACCAAAATCCATAATTTTGGTAATTGTTCCATGGTAGATTTTGCCTTCCTCCGGCTCTGCCACAATACCCATAATCCACTCTAAGGCGGCATCGCCTTCTTCCTTCTTCATAGAGGCGATTTTAACCACACCGTCATCAGAAATATCGATTTTTGTATGAGTTTTTTCAACAATCTCTCTGATAACCTTACCGCCGGTGCCGATAACCTCACGGATTTTATCAACCGGAATCTTAATGGCAACGATTCTCGGAGCCCGGTCAGAAACATGCGGACGCGGCTCGGCAATAGCCTTTGCCATCTCACCCAAGATATGGATTCTGCCCTCATGAGCCTGAGCCAAAGCAGTTTTCATAATATCTTTGGTGATGGAGGTGATTTTAATATCCATCTGCAAAGCAGTAACACCGTCTTTTGTTCCGGCAACCTTAAAGTCCATATCACCCAAGTGATCTTCGTCACCCAAAATATCTGTCAAAACGGCAACGCGTCCATCGTCTTCCTTAATCAAGCCCATGGCAATACCGGCAACCGGTTTGGCCAAAGGCACACCGGCAGACATCAAAGACATTGTGGTTCCGCAAACAGTAGCCATAGAAGAAGAACCGTTAGATTCCATAATTTCAGATACAACACGTACTGTGTACGGGAAAGCATCTTTATCTTTTGGCATCATCGGATGAATAGCGCGCCAAGCCAATTTTCCGTGCCCGATTTCACGGCGTCCGGGGCTACCGATACGACCACATTCACCAACAGAAAACGGCGGGAAGTTGTAGTTGAGCATAAAGTCTTCTTTGTACTCATCCATCAAACCGTCAACGACCTGAGCGTCCTCACCCGTACCAAGGGTAGTAACAACCAAAGCCTGAGTTTCGCCACGAGTAAACAAAGCAGAACCATGAGCTGTCGGCAAAACATCAACCTGGCAAGCAATCGGGCGCACTGTCTTGGTATCGCGTCCGTCGATTCTGTGTCCGGTTGTCAATACCGCTTCGCGCATAACTTTGTGCATCAATTTCTCAATAGCATCTTGAGCATAGCGTTGTTCAAACTCATTTTCCGGATCAAGCGTTGCCTTGAATTTCTCAGAGGCAGCCGCAATCAGCTCACCGCGCTTAAGTTTATCTGTTTCTTTGAAAGCTGTTTCAAATTCAGCCGTAAAATCTTTAGCCAATTTGGCATAAAGCTCATCAAACTCCGGCGGGAAGGTTGGAGTTTCCCATTTTTCTTTGCCGGCCTCGCTGGCGAGTTCGGCAATCATCTTAATAACCGGTTGGAAGCTCTCAAAGCCGAACATAACCGCACCGAGCATGGTATCTTCAGAAAGCTCTTGAGCCTCAGATTCAACCATCAAAACGCCCTCAGATGTTCCGGCAACCACCAATTCCAGGTCAGTATCTTTGAGCTGCTCCAAAGTTGGGTTCAAAATATATTCACCGTTTTTATATCCAACTTTTGCTCCGCCAATCGGCCCCATAAACGGAATACCCGAAACAGCCAAAGCGGCAGAGGCCGCAATCATAGCCGGAATATCGGAGTCTGTATTTTGGTCATGAGCCAAAACGGTACAAATGATTTGCACCTCATTTTTGAACGCATCAGGAAACAGCGGACGAATAGGTCTGTCAATCAAGCGAGAAAGCAAGACCTCACGCTCGGATGGTTTACCCTCACGCTTCATAAAACCGCCCGGTACCTTACCGGTTGCATAGTATTTTTCCTGATAATTAACTGTCAAAGGAAAGAAATCCTGATCAGCATTTACCTCTTTTGCGGCACAAACCGTTGCAATAACCTGCGTTTCACCATAAGTAACCACAACCGCACCCTGTGCCTGTCTGGCCAATTTACCTGTTTCCAAAACCAACTTGCGGCCGCCCCATTCCATTTCTTTGCGACACACTTTAAAATCGATCATATTTCTTTACCTTTCATATAAAAACCTCTACCTGCCCCATGCAGGATTTTCTTATAAAGAACGGCGGAGGCTCATTCCTCCGCGGCTCAAATATTCCTATTTTTTTGACAATGGCACAAAGAAAATAAATTTAGGCAGGCAGCTGGAGTGAAAAACAGGGCAACAAAAATTTTAGCGTAGATAAACCTACGTGAATTTTTGTTGTCCCGCATTTTTTGCTCCAGATGCCGCATAAATTTATTTTCTCAGGTCTAATTTCTTAATCAAAGCCTGATAGCGCTCTTCGCTCTTACCCTTGAGGTAATCCAACAGGTGGCGACGACGGCTGACTTTCTTCATCAAACCCAGACGAGAGTGAGTATCCTTAGCGTGGGTTTTGAAGTGCTCAATCAGGTTATTGATTTCTGCCGTCCAGCTAGCGATCTGAACTTCCGGAGATCCGGTATCATTGGGGTTCAAGCCATAAGCTTTAACCAATTTTTGTTTTTCTTCATTAGAAATCGACATCTTTTAATCCTTTATTTAATTAAAGTTAAAAACACGAACCGGAGAGATACGTCCCTCATCGATTCTCACCACTGCCACCAATGCTCCGTTGCAAGTAGCAACCACCTCTTGCCCCAACAGGTGAAACACCTGATAAGCCCTTGGTGAAAGCCCCTGCCCCAAACGCAGTTTGGCGGCATCTGCCTCGGTTACGGCAATATCCGCGATGTCGCGCAGACATGTTATTACCGGAAGCAAAACTTTTTGGCGTTCCTCAACATACTCCATATTTTTCAAATTTTCCAGCAAAATCTTCTCTGAAAGGTCAAAATTTCCGCATTTTGTGCGTCTCAAGGCCTGCAAATGGCCGACTGTACCGAGTTTTGCGGCAATATCCGCCCCCAACGTGCGAATATACGTCCCCTTCGAGCAGCCGACAAGACAACGGAGCAGATTTTCCTGCGGACGTTCCAAGATTTTGATTGAATGGATTCGCACCTTGCGTGCCGGAACATCCACGTTTTGGCCTTTGCGCACCAAATCATAGGCTCTCTGACCGTTGATTTTTATGGCCGAATAAGCCGGCGGCACTTGGGTAATTTCGCCCACAAACTGCGGCAACACCGATTCGATTTCTGCCAAAGTCGGAATTTTGGAATTGGTCTTGATGATTTTGCCGTCACAATCGAGTGTATCGGTAGCCTCACCGAATTTGAGCAAAAACTCATATTCCTTGTCGCCGTCTGTCACATAAGGAATAAGCTTGGTAGCCTCGCCAAAAGCCACCGGCAGCACCCCGGTCGCAAACGGATCAAGTGTTCCGCAATGGCCGTTTTTATTGGCATTAAGCAGCCTTCTGGTTTGGCTCACCACTTGGGTAGAGCCCATACCTGCAGGTTTATCAATAACCAGCCAGCCGCTGATTTTATCACCCTTTTTATGCTTCATTTTTGCTCCTCATACAGGAGTTGATACTGGAGCTTTTCTTCTTTGTCAAATTTAAAACAAAAAAGCCGACGTTGCCTAAAGCAACATCGGCTCTTTTCTCTACTCATCCCGACCAACCAGCAAACAACCCTGACGATCTTTGCCTTTTGGTACGCCGCAAGTGTATTCATAAACTTTTGTCCTTCCGTTCGGCGTTGTGATTCGAACAGAATTCTCTGCCAACTCATAGCTTTGAGCGCAAATAAAGCTCTGTTTAAAACTCTGATAAACAAATATCGCCTTGAAAGGCGGTTTGAGCTGAGAAACATCAAACATCCGCAGGCAATGCGATGTGCACCCGCAAAAAAGAACAACCTCTCCTTCACCCAAAGGATAGAGCTTACCCTCATAGGCAAAGTAATAATTTGAATCTGCCCGCAAAAGAGTGTCCGCACAAACAGAAGCTTCCTCGCAAGCACACACTTTCTCAAAGCAGTCTTTTTCCTCGTTATAAAAACGAACGACAATCCGGTCTTTTTCGACCTGGACAAACTGAAACTTAGATACTTTCATAAGCTTAAAGAATTAATAGTAAGACATTTTCTTCAAATTTATCAGTTTTCACATTTATGTCAACCCAACAAAAAGCCGCCTTTTTCTAAGGCGGCTGGTCGAAACAGTTACTTCAAGTCCTGGGCAACTTTGGGGTCGCGTAAAAGTTTTTCTATCTTGTCCACCGCCTCAAAACTCTTATCAACCCTAAAGTTTATCTCCGGCACATAGCGCAAAGATGTCTTGGCCGCCACCTGTTTGCGGAAAAAGTTTGCCGCCAACTGCAGGCCCCCTAAAACCTCTTGCAAATAATTGCCGTTGGTGGTCATAAACCAAACCGTGCAATACTTCAAATCCGGAGAAACCGTCACTTTAGTCACGGTCACCATGGTGTCAATTCCTTCCAAATTGTGCACCTCTCCACGGTCAATAAAATTGACGATAATTTTTCTGATTTCCTGTGCCACTCTGAGTTGGCGTTGTGAAGGCTCTTTATTTTCAGCCATAAAATTTCTCCTCAAAATATATTTAATTCATATATAGAAAAGAAATAAAAATTATTCAAGCAATTCCTTTGCCAGAAACAACTTTAGCTAAACAACCTCTCTTTTGCCGGCATGGTCGGGAGGAGTGATAATTCCTTCTGCCTCCATCCGCTCAATGATGGTTGCCGCACGATTATAGCCGATACGCAACCGCCGCTGAACATAACTGGTAGAGGCTTTTTTATCGTTTTGCACGATTTGCACCGCTTGCCGATACAAATCATCATCACTGCTGCCGGCACCGAAATCGCCGTTATCAAACACGGCACCGCCGCCGCTTTTATCCGAAAGTTCACCTTCGGTCACGGATTCAACATACTCTGGCTCACGTTGAGACTTCAAGAACTCAACAATCTGCTCAACCTCGCTGTCTTTAACAAACGGAGCATGAATACGATGCGGCCTCTGCCCGGCAGGCATATAGAGCATATCACCCATACCCAGCAACTGCTCGGCGCCTTGCTCGCCCAAAATGGTACGGCTGTCAATCTTAGATGTCACCTGGAAGCTGATACGAGTCGGGAAGTTTGCTTTAATGGTACCGGTAATAACATCAACGGACGGACGTTGGGTAGACATAATCAAATGTATGCCCGCCGCACGCGCCATCTGTGCCAAACGTTGAATGGCGGCCTCCACGTCTTTGCCGGCCACCAACATCAAATCGGCCATTTCATCAACCACGATGACAATATAAGGAAGCGGGGTTAAATCGAGTTCTTGCTCCTCATAAATCGGTTTTCCGGTTTCCATATCAAACCCGGTTTGCACCGTGCGACTGACCTTGCCGCCGCTCGCGCGCAATTCTTCCAAACGCTTGTTATAACCGGTGATATTGCGGACATTGAGTTGTGCCATTGCCCGGTAGCGGTCTTCCATTTCTTTCACCGCCCATTTTAAGCCGATAACCGCTTTTGAAGGATCGGTAATAACCGGCGTTAGCAGATGGGGAATACCGTTATACATGGTAAACTCAAGCATTTTGGGGTCAATCATGATAAGCTTGCACTCATCGGGCCGCATTTTATACAAAAGCGAGATAATCATGGAGTTAACACCGACAGACTTACCTGAACCGGTAGTACCGGCAACCAACAAGTGCGGCATTTTGGCCAAATCTGCATAAATATTCTTACCGCCGATATCTTTACCCAAAGTAATTGTCAGCGCGGCTTTAGATTCCTTAAACTCATCGCTTTCCAGAAGCTCACGCAGATAAACAATCTCTCTTTTGGGGTTGGGGAGCTCAATACCGATGGTGTTAGACCCCGGCACCACGGCAATGCGCACGGACACGGCACTCATTGAGCGGGCAATATCATCTGCCAAACCGATAACTCTGGCGCTTTTTGTTCCCGGCGCAGGCTCCAGCTCATAAAGCGTGACCACCGGTCCGGGACGAACCTTAACAATCTTGCCGTTAACGCCGAATTCCTGCAACACGCCTTCCAACTCACCAGCAATTCGCTCCAGCTCTTTCTGATTAACATTTTCGGTTTTTTCCTTGTTTTTAGAAAGCAGGTTAATATCCGGAAAACGGTAGCCGTCATCAATTTGTTTAGGTTTGGCAATTTTGATTGTTTCTTTTGTCTTCTCGGCCGGAGCAGAAGTTTCCTCACGCACTTTTGGTTCTTTGCGAACTCTTGGCTCTCTTGTCTTGCGTGGTGCGGGCTCGGAAGAAAAGCTGAATTTGTCAAAAACAAAACG
>CALXVW010000095.1 GCA_944392185.1 uncultured Alphaproteobacteria bacterium | reverse complement strand
ATAGAGCACAATAAAAAACGGTGCCCTTAAAAGCACCGTTTTTTATTATAATTCGGACCGAAGTTGCTCTCGCAAAACATCTATTGAGACCAACTCTTTCTTCTCATTTTCAAAATACCAATAGACCCAACCATTGCAGGCTGCGGCATTTTGAGCGGCAGCTCCCACTTGGTGAATGGAACCCTCCATTACCTCGTTTTTGAGAGTTCCGTCAGAGCGCACCACCGCACAATGCTTGCGGCTTGCATCATAGAGAATATCTCCGGGATTAAGAAGCCCTCTCTCCACCACATTGCCAAACGGAATTCTCGGTTGGCGCTTTTTGGAGCTATACTCCAAGCACAACTCGCTTTTTACCCGCTCAACCGTGTCAATCCTGGCTTGAGCGCCGGCGGCATAAGAGGCATCTTTTTCAATACCTATAAAATTGCGCCCGAGTTTTTTAGCAACCGCACCGGTTGTGCCGGTTCCAAAGAACGGGTCCAAGACCACATCACCGACTTTAGTAGAAGCCATAATCACCCGATAAAGCAAAGCCTCCGGTTTTTGGGTGGGATGGAGTTTCTCTCCATTTTTATCTTTAAGGCGCTCTTTGCCGGTACAAAGAGGAATTTGCCAATCACTGCGCATTTGTGTATCTTCATTAAGCGCTTTCATGGCCTCATAATTAAAGGTATAATGAGAATTTGGATTTTTGCAGGCCCAAATAAGGGTTTCATGCGCGTTGGTAAAGCGTGTACCCTTGAAATTGGGCATCGGGTTGGTCTTGTTCCAGATAACGTCATTTAATATCCAAAAGCCCAAATCTTGCAGAATGTAGCCAACCCTAAAGATATTGTGATAAGAGCCGATAACCCACAAAGCCCCATCATCTTTGAGCACCCTGCGGGCGGCGCTCATCCAGCGGCGTGTGTATTCATCATACTCGGCCAGGCTCTCAAAATTATCCCATTCTTCATAGACACCGTTAACACTGCTGTTATCGGGGCGAGTTAAAGCATCGCCAAGTTGGAGGTTGTAGGGAGGGTCGGCAAATATCAGGTCGACTGAATTCTCTTCCATCTGGTTCATAACTTCAACACAATCATCAACAATGATAGTATTAAGGATTGTTTTTTCTTGCTTTCTGCTCATTTTATCAACCTGATATCGAAAGTAAAAAAACTTCAATGTCCCCAGTATGGTTGATATTTGGTTATAAATTTATTAACAAGGGTCAAGATTTTAAAATAAAAAAAACGTGGCTCACACAAGCCACGGAAAAAACGATAAAGTTTTTTTAGTTTATTACTCGGCCACAAAATCGCCCAACACGGACTTCATCTCCGTGAGATCGGTATAAACCGACTCATAAAGAAAGCGATACTGGCACAGCTCCTCCTCGGTTGCCGTTTCCTCCAGCTCCTCAAGGAGCGCTTCCAACCGGCTGGTGATGGCCATCAGCCTTTTTTGCAAGGGAAGGCTCTCATCCATAAGCAGAGCTATAAGCTCTTTCTGCATCGGGTCAATGCCATTGGCAATAGTCTGGCATCGCAACTTGAACCCGAAACCGAGCTTTTCCTCGTCGGTCTGCCCGCCCAACCAAAACAATACCTGATTTCTGTAAAACGAAACAACAATCCGCATCTTCTGCAGATTTTTTACAAATGTTCCCATAATGATATTTTTTTTAATTTTTGAAATTTAGATTGTCATCTACAATCTAGACAAAAATAGCCTGAAAGTCAACAACAAATTTATCCGGCTCTTTGTCTCAAAACCTCTTGTATCGGCCGATAAGACTTGCGGTGCTGGCCTTCAATAATCCCATAAGATTTGAGGCCGGCAATATGCGCCGCCGTGCCGTAGCCGGCATTTTTCTCAAAACCGTAGTAAGGATATTTTTCCGCCAGTTTGACCATCAGCCTGTCTCGATAAACCTTTGCCACAATGGAGGCCGCAGCAATAGAATAACTCCTGGCATCACCTTTTATCACCGTGCGGCAAGGGCATGGCAAATTCTTTGGTGTTTGGTTGCCATCCACCAGCGCAAACTGCGGCTTGAGTTTCAAGGCCACCACAGCGCGTTGCATCGCCAAAAATGTGGCCTGCAAAATATTGTAGCGGTCAATTTCCTCGGCACTGGCTTCCCCGATTCCGATAAAAAGTTGTCCGGCCTCTTGCGCGGCAAACAGGCTTTCATAAAGGGCCTCACGCTTTTTAGGCGTAAGTTTTTTTGAATCGTTCAACACTCCAAGCAAAAAGTCATTAAGCTTTTTATCAACAATAATCACCGCACCGGCCACCACCGGACCGGCCCAAGGCCCTCTCCCGGCTTCATCAATCCCGGCCACCGGTATATCATATTGATTTTCAAATTCAAAATCAGGCATTTTATCGTTCCAATTTCTAAATGTGCAACCTTTCATCTCGCGAAATCTGTATTAGCAGGCCGCTAGGTGAGATTTTTCAAAAATCTCGGATAATGAGACAGATAATAAGATTTTAGAGTGAAAGTACCGCAGCGTACATACTAGTTTGTCAAGGAACCTTTCATCTCGCGAAATCTGTATTAGCTGGCCATTAGGTGCGATTTTTCAAAAATCTCGGATAATGAGACAGATAATAAGATTTTAGAGTGAAAGTACCGCAGCGTACATACTAGTACGTGAGGAAACTTTCATCTCGCGAAATCTGTATTAGTTGGCCATTAGACGAGATTTTTGCGGTTCCGCCAATCGGCAACGTCAAATTCGGCACACTATGTCCGAAATCCAAATTAGCAATAACGGGCAAAGAATCAAGCTGCGGAATGGAATGGATGATATATTCCAACAACTCCCTCGTCATGCCCGATGCCTTTTGGAAACGACCGATAAGCAAAGCCTTAACATTACCAAAATCAGGCTGATAAGCCAACGCCTGCAGATTGCGCAAAAATTCTTTAGGATCTCCGGCAGACGTAAAGCAGTCTTCCGCCAACAAAATTGTGTTTGGCTTAAAACCCGGCCAATAAGGGCTGCCCAAGAGCAGAGTTAAAGTCCCCAAGTTTCCGCCCATCAACGTTCCGCAAGCCTCACCGGCACGGATCTGCCACCAGCCCTCGTTTTTGATAAACTCCCTTTTTTCTTGGTCAATAAACCATAAGTCATCGCTCCACTCGGCCGAGGGCTCAACGTCTAACTTACCCTCTCCCATCAGCATTTGTTTGACAGCCGCAAAAGAATAATCAAAGCCATGTTTCATACCAAAAGAGCTGTAATGCGGGCCCAAAAAAGTCACCATATTGGTCTTGGCATAAATTCCATTAAGCAAAGCGGTGATGTCCGAAAAGCCGCAAAAGATCTTCGGATTTTTCTTGATGATGTCATAATCCAAAAACGGCAGCAGCTGGTTTGAGTTAAAACCGCCGATGATGGTAAAAATGGCTTTAACCTTAGGGTCAGAAAAAGCAGCATTAATGTCATCAGCCCGCTTTTTGATGGAAGATGTTCCCATCATATCAAAGTTTTCATCTGTCGTATTGGCACCGAAACTGACTTTCAACCCCATCTCGGCAAAACGAGAGGCGGCAATCTCTCTGCTGTCTGCCCCGATAATTTTAATGCCGGTAGAAGGAGCGACAACACGCACTTCATCTCCCGGGTGTAACGGTTCTGGTATAATTTTTGGCATAAAAAATCTCCGTAATCAGTTATTATATTGCTTTTAATATAATCCGATTACGGAGATTCGTCATTTCTAATTATGTTTTTTTAACAGTTATCTTTAGGCGTCCTGTTGTTCAAACAT
>CALXVW010000094.1 GCA_944392185.1 uncultured Alphaproteobacteria bacterium | reverse complement strand
TTATCTTCACATTGTTTGCTGAAGTTATAGCCAACGATCACCCACTTTTGGTAAGCTACAAAGACAAACTTTATTTTCCGATTTTTAAGAGCTACACGGAGCAAACCTTTGGCGGAGATTTTCCAAATGCAACGGATTATAGAGACCCGTACATAAAAAAGAATATTGAAGACAACGGCTGGATGATATTTCCACTGCTGCCATATTCGTTCAATACGGTAGATTATGATTTGGATACGCCCACACCATCAGCCCCCAGTAAGGAACATTGGCTTGGCACTGATGATGAAGGCAGAGATATCTTGGTTCGCATGATCTATGGTCTGCGCCTATCAATAATATTTGCCTTCTTGCTAACGGCAATAAGCTCGATACTTGGAATTGCAAGCGGAGCCGTCCAGGGATATTTTGGCGGCAAAGTTGATATAATTTTTCAAAGGTTACTGGAAATATGGGAATCTCTACCGCAGCTGTTTGTACTGATTATCATTGCCAGTATTTTTGCCCCCACTTTTTGGAGCTTGCTGATAATAATGCTGGCGTTTACTTGGATGAGCCTAACCGGAGTTGTCAGGGCTGAGTTCTTGCGCACGCGTAACTTTGAGTTTGTCAAAGCAGCAAAAGCCCTAGGTGTGAGTGATTCTCGCATAATGTTCAGACACATATTGCCCAATGCGCTTGTGGCCAGTATTACTTTTATTCCGTTTATTTTATCTGAGGCAATTGTAGCCCTGACAGCACTTGACTTTCTGGGGCTTGGCCTGCCGCACGAATACCCGTCTTTGGGCGACTTGGTGCGCCAAGGCAAAGACAATCTCCAAGCACCATGGATAGGAATATCGATATTTGTGGTCTTGTCTGGCTTGTTGACCATGCTGATTTTCATTGGTGAAGGGGTGAGAGATGCCTTTGATAGCCGGAGGAACGGCCAATGAACTTGCTTGAGGTGAAAGATTTAAGCGTTTGCTTTCATGGTAGCGGGCAAAAAGATTTCTGCGCCGTTAAAGGAATATCATTCAAACTTGAGGCCGGAGAGATTTTAGGAATAGTAGGAGAATCAGGCTCCGGCAAGAGTTTGACCGCACTTTCCGTCTTGGGCCTGTTGCCATATCCGCAGGCCTATCATGGCAAAGGTTCTTCCGTAAAATTCAAAGGGGTAGAGCTGTTAGCCAATCCTGATTTAAGAGAATTCAGAGGTGGCAAAATAGGATTTATTTTCCAAGAGCCAATGTCATCACTAAACCCACTGCACACCATTGAGCACCAGATAGCAGAAACATTGAGAGTCCACCAAGGATTATCTGAAAAAGAAGCCCGCAAAAAGGTGCTGAGGCTTTTGAAGCTAACAGGGATAAAGAACGCCCGCAGCCGCCTGAAGTCTTATCCGCACGAGCTCTCCGGCGGCCAACGCCAAAGAGTAATGATAGCCATGGCCATAGCTAACAAGCCTGACATTTTGATAGCCGATGAACCAACCACGGCATTAGACGTGACTATACAAGAGCAGATAATAGAATTGCTCCTCAAGCTGCGGCAAGAAATGGGAATGAGCATTATATTTATCAGCCACGATTTGCGGTTGGTGAGCCGCATAGCCGATAAAGTTGCGGTTATGAAAAGCGGCAAGATTATCGAGCAAGGAAGTTGTAAGCAAATCTTTGAGCACCCTAAAGAAAGTTACACTAAAAAATTAATAAATGCTCATAATATATTGAAACAAAATAATAATATCTCAAATGATATTATTGTCAAAATGTCGGATATTTGTGTTAGCTACCCCATCCATAAAAACTTTTGGGGCAGGGTAACAGAGTGGCTATACGCCGTTAATCACGTTTCCTTAGAGTTAAAAAAAGGTAAAACTCTGGGGCTGGTGGGAGAATCAGGCTCCGGCAAAACAACACTTGGCCAGGTTTTGTGCCGCTTGATACCTTTTAAGGGAGAAATATATTTAGAAGGTAAACGAGAAGAAGAAATATCAAAAAAAGAATGGCATCGAAAAGTTCAGATTGTTTTCCAAGATCCTTATAACTCACTTAATCCGCGGATGAACATCAGCCAAATCGTAGGTGAAGGGTTAGAGGCCCACTTTCCAAAGCTGTCAAAGGAGCAAAAGCTTAAAAAGATCAGCCAAACCCTGCAAGAGGTAGGGCTCTTGGCCAATATGCTGGAACGCTACCCACATGAGTTTTCCGGCGGCCAAAGACAAAGGATAGCCATTGCCAGGGCTCTTGTATTAGAGCCGCAAGTTTTGGTTTTAGATGAACCGACCTCGGCTTTGGATGTGACGATTCAGGCCCAAATTTTGAATTTATTGCAGAAAATACAAAAAGATAGAGGAATAAGCTATTTATTCATCTCTCACAATATGCAAGCCATTCAGGCAATTTCAGATGAGGTCGCGGTGATGAAGGATGGCCAAATTATAGAAAGAGGAAGCTGTAAGGATGTTTTTGAACACCCCAAGGAAGAATATACCAAACTATTAATAAAGGCCTCAGCCCTATGAATGAGCAAGAAATTGAAAATATAATAGCCATGTTGGGTAAGATGAAGGATTTGAAACGCTCCGGCTGGATAAAAAGACAAGTCACAACCCCCGAAAGCGATGCCGACCATTCATTCAGCGTGGCAATGCTGGTGCTGTTGTTGGCGCCAAAGAAGCTTAATTTGCAGCGCTGTTTGGAACTGGCTTTGGTGCATGACCTGCCAGAGATATACAGCGGAGATTATACCCCGGTGGATGATATCTCACCGGCGGAAAAGAGCCAAAAAGAGCAAAAAGCGGCTCAAAGATTAGCAAAAGAGTTAGGCACAGATAAGATTGCCGCGCTGTTTACCGAATATGAGGCCAAAGAAAGCAAAGAATCAATATTTGTCAATGGGATAGACAAATTAGATAATGTCATAACAGCCGCCTGGTATGATGACAATGCCCGAGCGAAAGGGCATCTACTGCCGGAGTTTTCAAATTATGCCAAGCGCTGTATTTCCGCCTTGCCGAATACGGAAGAATTACAAGAAATTTTAGATTATATCACAAAAGAAAGGACCAAACATGAGTAAAACAAAATCATACTTCACCATTTTAGCCGCCGCGGTAATAATTGTTGCCGTTGGCTATATTATGAATATTGCCTCAATAAAATCCTTCACCGCTCAATGCTTAGGCTTTGCCGGACAAAACGTGCTGTCTGTCAGCGCCGCAGTCTGCGCATTCATTTTTCTAGGCAACAAGAATTATTGGTTGATTATCTTGGGTTGCGCCATTGCCGCCGCCATCATCATCCAATTTCTGATTATCGGCCACGGGGCAGGGATAATCACTCTCGCCGCCAGAACTGTCACCTTCCTGGCCATAGTGTTCCTGATGAACTTTGTTAAATTAATGATAAATAAGTAAAAACAACAAAAGCCCCGCCAAGAATGATCTGTACCCCAGAAAGTGGAGGAAAAAAGAAAATCCCCTTTGAAAAAAATATTCAAAGGGGAATTTTTTTGTT
>CALXVW010000093.1 GCA_944392185.1 uncultured Alphaproteobacteria bacterium | reverse complement strand
AAAACAGAGGAGTTTTCCACATGAATCATATCTTGGTTAGGTAAGTGCCTAGGAGTTTTTTAATGCTGCCATTATCAAAGCAGACTTGAAAGGCGTTGCCCTCTGCGGCAACAACCGTGCCGTCGCCAAAGGTTTCGTGATGAACTCTGGTACCGATTACACCTGCATGACCAGAGCGATAACTGCTACGGCTATTGTGGTGGCTATAATTAGAGTCCCGACCATATGCTTCTTCCTTTGCTGAATTTGAATAGCTGTTGTAGCTTGATTGTGAATTATATTTGTTGGCGGCATAAAAGTTAGTACTTTTATTGCAAATTTCTATGTTTTGTGATGGCAATTCGTTGATAAAGCGGGAAGGTAAATTTGTTTGCCATTGCCCAAAAACACGCCGATTGTGCGCCATTAAAATATATAGCCGCTGTTTGGCGCGGGTGATGGCTACATAGGCCAACCGACGTTCTTCTTCCAGGGCATTGCTGCCGCCTTCATCCAAACTCCTTTGGTGCGGGAACAAGCCTTCCTCCCAACCGGGCAAAAAGACAACATCAAACTCCAGACCTTTGGCCGAGTGCAGGGTGATGAGCATTACTTTGCCGTCTTCGGTGATGTCATCTTTATCCATCACTAAGCTGACGTGCTCCATAAAGTCTGACAGAGTAGGATATTTTTCCGTGTCGCTCATCACGTTTATCAGCTCTTTTAAGTTTTCTATTCTACCGGGGGCTTCTACAGATTTATCAGCTTTGAGCATTTCAAAATAGCCGCTGGCTTCCAAAACCTCAGAGGCAATCTCATCGGGGCCAAGAGCTTGGTTCATCTTTCGCCATTCTTGGAAATTTTCCATGAGGCTGCTGAGGGCATTCTTACTCTTGCCGCTTATCAGGCCTTCAGCCAACATTTGCTCTATGGCTGTGTATAATGACGTATGGCGCAATCTTGCTTCCGCTTCAAACTTCTCCAGAGATTTGGCACCAATGCCTCTGGCCGGTTTGTTTATTATTCTTTCTAAGGCCAGGTCATCGTGGGGTTGCAAAATTACTCTGAAATAGGCGAGGGCATCTCTTATCTCTGCTCGCTCATAAAACTTTAATCCGCCGATAACTTGGTAGGGAATCGCCTCTGAAATAAACTTCTCTTCAAACTCGCGAGTCTGGGCCGCTGTACGTACCAAAATCGCCATTTGTGAATAATCAAATCCCTGGCGGCAAAGCGCAGAAATTTCATCCGTGACATAAGCGGCTTCTTCCTCTCCGTTATATGTACTCACTACTTTTATTTTGGCATTTTCTTTTCTGCCGGCCGGAGAATTTTCCGCCACTTTCAACGTCTTGCCTAAGCGCTCTTGGTTGTGGCTGATAAGACATGAGGCGGCTGACAAAATATTGGCTGTTGAGCGGTAGTTTCTCTCCAATCTGATGATTTTGGCATCTGCAAAGTCTTTGCTGAAGCGCAAGATGTTTTCTATCTCAGCTCCTCTCCATGAATATATGGATTGGTCATCATCTCCCACGCAGCACAAGTTGCGGTATTTTTGCGAGAGTAGGCGAATCAGCAGATATTGGCTGACGTTGGTGTCTTGATACTCATCTACCATGATGTACTTAAACCTATTTTGATATCTTTCCAAAATATTGGTATGTTCCATCAAAATTTTTAGTGTGTGTAAGATAATATCGCCAAAGTCTACGCAATTTAATTCCAACAATCTGGCCTGGTAAAGTTTGTATATTTCCGTTGTGGTGTTTTCTTTATAATCAGAGCTGATTTTATCTGTTGTCAGGCCTTTGTCTTTCCAGCGAGAAATCTTATCCAAAACCGCTTGCGGCGGGTATTTTTGCACATCAATAGAATTTGCTTCCATTATCTGCTTTAGGAGCCTTTTTTGATCGTCCTCGCTCAAAATCGTAAAGTTGGAAGACAGCCCCACCAACTCTGCATGGTTGCGCAAGATTTTTACGCAAATGCTGTGAAAAGTTCCGAGCCATACCGAATTTACCGCATCGCCAATCAGGTTCTCAACTCTTTCTCTCATCTCTCTGGCGGCACGATTGGTGAAGGTGACAACCAAGCATTCCCATGGGTTGGCTTTATGATTTGCCAAAAGATAGGCCAAACGTGTGGTTAGGACCTTGGTTTTGCCGGTTCCGGCTCCCGATAAGACCAAAATGGGGCCTTCGGTTGTTTGGACAGCTTCTTTTTGTTCGGGATTAAGTTCTTCAAGCCAGCCAAAAGACGGCATAAGCTCGCTTATGTTATCAAAAACCGGCGCGGCGGAAGATCTTAAATCAAATATATCATCCATAGCTAATCTTCTTGTATTTTTTATCTTTAGGAAATATATATAGTATTAGAACTATTGTCAAAGGAGATTTTATTATGCCCCGAACTCTTAAAGGTAAATATGTTACCGAAGCTTCTAAAACCTTTCAACAAGCCGATGATTTTTGGCATGCCGGAAAGTATGACGAGGCCAGAACTTCTTATGAAAAAGCTGCCTCTTTATATCATGATACTCAGGATGCCGAAGGTGAGGCTTTTGCGCTTTCTCGTTTGGGGGAATTGGAAATCAGCCTTGATGACTTTGAGCGGGCCGAAAAAGCCTTGCTTGCGGCCTTAGAGCTGACAAAGCATTTGGATGTGGCTCAAAATACATATGGTGAGATTTTAATTAAACTCGCTAAGCTTGAAACCTCCAGAGGGCAATCATTAAAAGCTCTGCAATATATTCAACAAGCCAAAAGCGTGCTTGAAAAAATCGGCAATCGTGATTTGCTCGGCGATGCTTTTGACCAAGAGGCTTATATCTTTTTGCTCGACGGGCAAGACAAAAAAGCTTTGGAAGCTTATAAAAAAGCCGCGCAAATGTTTGAAGAAGACGGAACCACACTCAAAGAGGCCTCAACACTGCGCGCCATTGCCCGAATCCAGATGAAAGAGCGTGACTATGATGAGGCCCATGATGTCTTGGAGCGTTGTCGTGATCTCTACCGTGAAAACGGTGACCTCTTGGGTGAGGCCTCGGCCCTATCTGCCATTGGCTGTTTGCGCTACATTATCCGTGATATTGAAAATGCCAGAAAAGCCTTAATGAAATCCGTTTATCTCTACGGTAAAGCTGCTCACCATTATGCTGAGGCCGAATCGTTGCTTTATTTGGCAAGGGTTGAGGCTTTTGATAAAGAGCGCGGGGATTATGAGCGTGCCAAGGCTCACTACAAACGCTCTATTGAACTCTTTGATTTCTTGGGCAACGACACCATGAAAAGTTCTGTTTTGCAGGAATATAACAACTTCTTAAATCGTATCTTAGGTTAGAGGATCTTACTATGTCAGATGTTCGCAATAAAATTATCGGACTAAAAAATTTTATGGATGCCCGTATTATCGGTCAGAAAGATTTGGTCAACAAGCTCATTATTACCTTGCTTGCTGACGGTAACGCCTTGGTGGAAGGAGCTCCAGGTTTGGCCAAAACCAAGGCTATCAAAACACTTGCTTCTTCAATCAAGGCTCGGTATAACCGTATCCAATTTACGCCGGATTTGCTTCCTTCAGATATCACCGGAAGTGAAATCTACGTCGCGGCAAAAGGTGAATTTGAATTTCGCAAGGGTCCCATCTTTGCCAATCTTGTTTTGGCTGATGAAATCAACCGTGCACCGGCAAAAGTTCAATCTGCCTTGTTGGAGGCTATGGCGGAGCGCCAAGTCAGCGTGGGCGGAAAAAGATATCAACTGCCTGAGCTTTTTATGGTGATGGCTACTCAAAACCCGATAGAACATGAGGGCACTTATAACCTTCCTGAGGCTCAGCTTGACCGTTTCTTGATGTATATTAAAATCGACCAACCTGAGGCCGAGGCGGAAAAGAAAATTTTGAAACTCGTGCGCGAGGAAATCTCTTTTGCCAACACAACGCCTCCTTCAATGCTTAATATTGAAGATATTTTGGCTGCTCGTAAAGAGGCTCTTAAAGTTCATATGAGCGAGGCGGTGGAAGAATATCTGGTGCAACTGATTATGGCAACCAGGCATCCGGAAAAATATGATGCCAAAATGGCCGGATATGTCATGTTTGGCGCCAGTCCCCGTGCCACACTGGCTTTGGACAGGTGCGCCAAAATTCACGCTTGGCTCAGAGAAAAAGATTTTGTCAGCCCGGAGGATATCCAAGCCGTGGTTTATGATATTTTGCGCCACCGCATTATCCTTTCTTTTGAGGCTCAGGTAGAAGGAATTACGCCTGATGCGTTTATCAGCCGCTTGTTGAAACTGGTGCCGCTGCCTCAGGGAGTAGCTTCCATGAATA
>CALXVW010000092.1 GCA_944392185.1 uncultured Alphaproteobacteria bacterium | reverse complement strand
AAGGCTGAAAAATAACGGCAAACCTGGAAAGCTTGCCGTTATTGCTGTTGTGCATAAAATGATTACTATATTAAATGCTCGCTTGCGTGATTTTTATGCTTGACTTTCAATATCGTTGCTTTTTTGTGCTTAAATGTTGAGCTCTGATTTTGGGTGTTGACTTTTTATGCCTTTTGCTTTGTTATGAAAGCAAAATTATTTATAGGTGAACTGATGAAAAAAATATGGAAAATTAGCGCGCTGGTTGTTGTTTTGACGGCAATTGGAGCTGGGGTTGGTTTTTATTATTTTAATAAGCCAAAGTTGGAGCCTTTGATGCAGGAGGGACAGCCGTTCGACTTTGAAATGGTCCGAGCAAAGGCTAGAGGATTGGCGGCTAGTCCATATCTGCCGCAAAAAGTTTCTTTGCCCGAAGAAGTCGCTAAGCTCGATTATGATCAGCATCGAGATGTTCGTTTCCAGAGAGACAAGGGACCGTGGTTTGGCCAACAATTGCCGTTTGAAATTCAACTTTTTCATCTGGGTTCAATCTTTACTTCTCCGGTTAAAATTAATGAAATTAAAAACGGACGGGTTAAGCCTTTAAATTATTCCGCTTCTTATTTCGATTTCGGAAAGAATCGGGTGCATCCGGATAAATGGGGGGATATCGGTTTTGCCGGCTTTAGATTGCATTATCCCCTTAATACCTCAAAATATATGGATGAATTGGTTTCTTTTTTGGGCGCCAGTTATTTCCGCGCTCTCGGAAAAGGGCAAAAATATGGTCTTTCAGCCCGCGGCTTGGCGATTGATACTGCCGTGCAGACCGGTGAGGAATTTCCTGTCTTCGAGGAGTTTTGGGTGGAAAAAACTAAACCAGATGCCGCAGAAATAAAAGTTTATGCTTTGCTCAACAGCAAAAGTGTGACCGGTGCTTACAGCTTTACCATACAGCCGGGGTTATCCACAACCATGGATGTCGATGCAACTCTTTATCCTCGAGAGAATATCAATAAGTTGGGAATCGCTCCTTTAACCTCTATGTTCCTATTTGGCGAAAACAGTAAAAACAAGTTTGATGATCACCGTTTGGAGGTTCATGACAGTGATGGCTTATTGGTTTGGAACGGTAATGATGAGTGGCTTTGGCGTCCGCTTGATAACTCAAAGTATTTGCGCATAAGCTCTTTTGAGGACAATAATCCCCATGGTTTTGGGTTGTTGCAGAGGGACCGCAAGCCTGAACATTATCTTGATTTTGAGGCTATGTATGAACAACGGCCGAGTTTGTGGGTAGAACCACTTGACAACTGGGGAAAGGGCGTGGTCCAATTGGTGGAAATTCCCTCAATCCAGGAAATCCACGATAATATTGTTGCTTTTTGGATACCTGACCAAAAAATCGAGGCCGGAAAAGAGTATCATTTTTCTTACCGTCTGCACTGGACCGGAGATGCTCCGATTGAGAGCAATTTGGCCAAAGTTACCGCTACTTATACCGGAATCGGCGGGGTTTCCGGAATGTTGAATGTTGACAAACGCAAGTTTGTTATTGATTTTTCCGCACCTAAAATTAAGGGCCTAAATTGGGAACAAGAAATTAAAGACGGAAAAATTACGGCTGATATTTCTATCTCCGAGGGAAAATTCTTGGGTTCTCATCTGATGTTTAATCCGGTGACAAAAGCGCCGACTTTGTATATGGATTTTCGTCCCAATGGCAAAACCGCCGAGATCAGAGCCGTGTTGAGAAGAGAGGGACAAGTTGTTTCCGAGGTTTGGAGTTATCAATGGCTGCCATAAAAATTCAGAGTTTGAATGATATTGTTGCCGCTTATCTGAAGACAATTAATGTTTCAGATGCCTTGGTGCCGGAATGGGCAGCCAAAGCTGAGCAAGAGGGGGATGTTGTCGCCTCTTTGGATAGGTTGCTTTTGCCGGCGGCTGAACAGCTTTATCCTGAAAAAAAATTTGATAAATCTCAGAAAATTTCAGGTTTTAAGCTTACTTGGCTCTCCTTTGGGGGGGCTGAACTTCATCCCGGGCAAAAACTTGAGCCTGGATTTTTGGCCAAGCTCAGGGAAAATCGGTTTGACCCGGCTCCGGAATATAAAATGCAGAAAATGATTCCGCAACCTTTGGAAATGCCAAGCCTGCATTGGTCTAACAGAAAGGACTGACGGTGATATCATGAGCCATGAATTGATTAATCCCAAACGTATTTTTATGAGAAGGCTAAAAGTTTTCGGTTTGACAGGTTTGTCAACCTTACTGGCCACGCTTAAATGGGTTTCGGTGATACCGACAGATTCAGAGCTTGTTACCAAATTTTTGATGGTGTTTCTGTTTGTTTTGACCTTTGGCTGGATTGCTTTGTTTTTCTGGTCGAGCTTGTTTGGCTTTTTTGAGCTGATGAGAAAGGCAAAAGTTCCCGGTATCAGATGGGTGCCGGCAGAAACTCCGCTAACTTCTAAAACAGCTGTCTTGATGCCTGTTTATAACGAGCAACCGACTGCTGTGATGGCTAATCTTTTGGCTATGGCTCAGGATTTGGCAAAAACCGGGCAGGGCAGAGCTTTTGATATCTTTATCTTGAGCGATACAACCAACCCCAAATTTTGGGTGGCAGAAGAAAAAATGTGGCTTGAGGCGCAAAAACTCTTGCCGCCGGAGATTAAGTTGTATTATCGCCGTCGTGCCAAAAATGTGGCCAGAAAAAGCGGTAATATTGAAGATTTTTGCAATCGTTGGGGCGCAGAATATGACTTTATGATTGTGTTGGATGCAGACAGTTTGTTGGCCGGCAAGACAATGGTCAAAATGGTGCAGCTGATGCAGGCTAATGAGCATACGGGAATTATTCAGGCGCCGCCGCAATGTATTAACAAAAAATCTTGGTTTGCCAGAATGCAGCAATTTGCCGGTAAGGTTTATGGCCCCATCGTTTCGGCCGGTTTGGCCTATTGGCAGGTGGGTGACAGTAACTATTGGGGGCATAATGCCATTATTCGGGTTAAGGCTTTTATGCAATGCTGCGGCCTGCCGGTGCTGAAGGGACGCAAGCCTTTCGGCGGGCATATTTTGAGCCATGACTTTGTCGAGGCTGCTCTCATCAGTCGCGGCGGATGGTCTGCCTGGTTGTTGCCGGAGCTTAAAGGAAGTTATGAGGAATGTCCGCCGACGATGATTGATTTTGCCATCCGTGACAGGCGCTGGTGTCAAGGAAATATGCAGCATATGAAAGTATTGATATCAAAAGGCCTGCATCCGGTTTCACGGGTTCACTTTATCATCGGTATCATGTCTTATCTGTCTTCTCCCTTGTGGCTTTCTTTTTTGTTGGTGGGGTTGGCTATTGCTTTGGGCAGAGAGTTCTTTCCGCCGGTTTATTTCAGCGAGACCAGAAGTTTGTTTCCTGATTGGCCGATTTTTGATAAGGTCGGTACAATCTCTTTGTTTATCATTTCCATGGTGATGTTGGTGCTGCCAAAATTTATGGGTCTTATTATCTATTATCGGCAAGAGAAAAGAGCCAGCAAAGGGGCTCTCAAATCAACCTTGCTTGAGGTTGTTTGCAGCGCTTTAACCGCTCCGATTATGATGATGTTTCAGAGCAAGTTTGTGTGGGATATTTTTGCCGGCAAAGATTCCGGGTGGAATACGCAAAACCGCGATGATGCCGCTACCTCTTTTCAAACCGCATTCTCCCGCCATATTTGGCACACTATCTTGGGTGTTGTCACCACTTTGGTGGTGTGGTTTTATGCGCATGAGCTGTTTTGGTGGATGCTGCCAATCACACTTGGGCTGATGCTCTCTATTCCCATCTCTATGCTGACTTCTCAGGAGAGTGTCGGAAAATGGTTTTTGCGGCATGGTTGGTTCGTTATTCCAGAAGAAGTTAGAGAACCAAAATTAGTTGCCGATGCCAGACGTTTTTTGATAAAGCTTTCCTCGCAAACTTCTGAAGCCGGTGTGCTGGATGTGGTTAAAGATAAAAAATTGCAGGCCACGCATTTGTTGATGCTTCCTATTAACGGGCCGGCACCCGAAGTGACGGCTCAGGTTTCGGAAAACGCTCAGATAAAATTGGATAGCTTTATCAATCACGGTGTGGTGAAAAAAAAAAAAAAAGACGAAGAAATTGCCCTCCTTTAT
>CALXVW010000091.1 GCA_944392185.1 uncultured Alphaproteobacteria bacterium | reverse complement strand
CCGTACGCCGCTGGATTCGGAAATAGCGGTATGTTTGCCGTTTTTGAAACGCCAGATTGACTTGGTTGACCCAGACTATATATTTATACTTGGCGGGAGTGCGGCAAATTCTCTGTTAGAAACGGCGGAGACGATTTCGCATTTAAGGGGGCATTGGTTTGAATATAGCAAGTCAAATGGCAAGAAAGCGAAGGTTTTGGCAAGTTTTAATCCGGCATATTTATTGCGTACGCGCGGTCAAAAAGCCAAAGCTTGGGCAGACTTATTAAGATTGTCAAAAGAGCTTGGCAGCGAAAATAATGAAGAAAGTTGTTAAAAGGTTTACTATTTATTGGTATTTTATAGATTAAAGTGATTATAATTAAGGAAAAAGATTCATTTTTTTATTTAAGGAAAATCAGATGAACAAGAACGCAAAACTCTTCATAACCTGTCTGGGGCTCGGGATGGCCTCATATATTAATGCGGCTGCGGCAGCTTCTGATGCGATTTTATTTAAGATACATGATGTTGTTCCCGTAAAAAACGCAGATGGTAATGTCGTTTCATGTGATGTTGGAGCGACATTTTATAATCGGACGGACAATGAGGTGAGCAATGCGGCTCTTAATTTAATTTGGGCAGATGAGGTAGTGGCAGATGCCATCAACCAAGAGGAGCGCAATGCAAGAGAAGCCAGAAGGCAAAATCGTCGTACATCACGCTATAATACGGCAACATATAACAGCCGTAATGTGACCATGAGCTTGCGTTTACCGCCGATGAAGCCTTATCAACAAGTTACGTTAAAGTCAAAAATAACGACGGATCGTTGTTTCTTGTTATTAAATGATATGGAGATAGATGTAACCAATTGCGGCACGGCAGGAGAGGGAAAAACCGTCTCCGGCAGGGTCAATAACAATTGTAAAAATTTATTTCGCTACATCAGCCCTAAAAATGCTGAGTATTATTCAGAGTTTAAGCCTGTTTCGTCAGAAGAGCAGAGCGCGCAAGAACAAAGTGAGAGTGATCAGCAAAAACAAGAAATTAACAATCTTTACAAAGAGGCAATTAACAGCATATCAGCATTATCAAAGATGATGTCAAGTAGTCGCTCCAAAATAGGCGATGCTTCTGATGCCAAAAAGGAGTAGCCTCAATGAATAAGTGGCGTATTTTTCTGATGATGGCGGGGGCGTTGTTGTTAACAAAAATAGCTTCAGCACAATCCTTCGGAGAATCTGATGTTTCTTCATCGCAAAATGGAGTAATATTAGAGGAGCCCACATCATTAGAAAGAAATAATGTTTCGACGCCCAAAGTAAGCACTTCAGATGAAGAAATCAGTCAAGCTTTGAGTGAAGAAAAAAAAGCCCTAGATCAAGAAAAGATGATGGATCAAATATTCTTACCCGGAGGAGGGTTAGATGTTTTGGCGCGCCCGACCGAAGATGGCTCCAAGAGAGGAGGCATGGCAGTAGTAGAACTCAATAAGGAAGGCCGTTCTCGCCGTGCGGAAAAAATTTTCCTTTATTATGACAACTTTAGGATGTCGAGTTATTTAAGTAATTCTGCGGCTTGTGATATGCGCTTTATTGTTCTGACCAATCTAGACCGCAAGTTGGTGAGTTTGGATGTAAAGTTGGTTTGGCCGGAGATGACAACGGCACTATCCTTTTCAAATGTAGAGCCTAATACACCGACTTATTTGAATTATACGCTAATGGGTAACGGTTGTTATAACATGGATCAAATGCCAAACATTGTTGTGAATCGTTGTCGTGTCAGAGGAATGAACTCGGCCGAATGTGCGGATAAGATTGTGTGGCTGAGTGCTATTCAGAAGAAATGATAGGCTTGCGGCGCATAATTTGGGTAATTTTTTGCCTTTTTTTTCCCTTTAATGGCTTTGGTGCAGAATATCAGGTTATTAACCCGGCATCATATGAGAAGATGCTTGGGTATTTGCTGATAGATAAAGCAGATGTAACGCGCTACAAAAAGATTTTCAGAGCAATAGATGATGAGGATTTTGAAGAAGCCGATTCTTTAACGGAGGATTTGGACAATCACATTTTGCTTGGCACGGTTTTGGCGGAGAAATATCTGCACCCAAAATATAAGAGCAGTTTTAAGGAACTGCAGGAGTGGCTGGAAAAGTATCGGGATTATCCTCAAGCCAAAAGGATCTATCGCTTAGCCAAGCGCAAAGCCAAAGGAGAAGAGGCAAAGAGTCTGCCTGAGCCGTCAAATATCTTTTTGCCGGAAAGAAAGATGGATAATGCCGCCAGAACGTATTTGCAAAAAGAGGTATCAAAGTTTAGGCGTTATCTGAATAAGGGGAAGACGAAAAGGGCAAGATTGGTTCTGGAGCAAAAAAAGGTAAGAATGTTATTGCCGGCTGCTTATTGGGATGAGTTAGCTGCGAGTCTGGCGTTGAAATATTTTGTGGACGGGTATGATAAGTTGGCTTGGCAGTGGGGAACCAAGGCGGCAAGGAGAGGAACATCTGGCACGGCGCCATGGGCTGCGGGGTTGGCAGCTTGGAGGCAAAAGCAATATAAGAATGCCTCTACATATTTTGAGCGCTTGGCCAAATCAGGTAATTCTGATGAATGGTTGGTTTCAGCCGGTGGTTATTGGGCGGCAAGAGCGTATAAAAAGAGAGGGATGAAGACTAAAGCCCAAGAGATGCTGAAGTCAGCCGCGCGCTACAAGCATACGTTTTATGGTATTTTGGCGGCTTATGAACTGGGTGAGGCTCCCAATTATAATTGGGAGAGTGTGGCCTATTTTAATGACTTTAATAATATGGACTATGTCTATGAGTTGCTGGCATCGCCCAACATTCGCAGAGCCGTGATACTTTTGCAGGCCAAACAGCCCAAACTGGCGGAGGCTGAGCTAAGGCGCGGTTATGAGGATATGAATGAGAAACAAAAAGAGGCGGTTGTTTTTATTGCTAATCAGTACAACATGCACGCTTTGGCAATTTATGCCAGTAATGAATGTAAGGATATTGAGGAGGGGCGGAGCTACGACGGAATAGCCTATCCGGTCCCGCGTTGGCTCCCGCATCGAGGCTGGAAGGTAGATAAGGCTTTCGTTTTGGGGCTGATTAGGCAGGAGTCCTCTTTCAGACCGGAGGCAGAGAGTGCGGCCGGCGCCTGCGGGCTGATGCAGCTTATGCCAGGAACTGCCTACTATGTAAGCAAGGATTCAAGCCTGCGTCGCAACAAGAGCAAGCTGAAAGATGCGGATTATAATTTAGAGCTAGGGCAAAAATATGTGAGCTACTTGGCGGCCAAACCATATATTGATGACAATTTGTTTTATCTGATAACCGCATATAATGCCGGGCCGGGTAATTTGTTCAAATGGCAGAAAAGCACCCGCTACGGGGACGATGCCTTGTTATTTATAGAGGCTATTCCTTCATCAGAAACGAGGATTTACATTGAGCGGGTGATGGCAAACTATTGGATATACAATATGCGCTTTAAGCTTCCTAACCCGACCTTAAAAGAGGTGGCATCGGGGGAGTGGCCCAAGCTTCCGCATTAGAAAAGGGAGAATGCATTTTTTCAAATTTTGCCACGAGTTTTTCGTGGCATTTTTTGTCTAGACTAAAGCATCAAAAAGTGATATTATAATAATGTGAAATTTAAGAATTTTAGAGAATTATGACAGCTTTTTTTATTATTGTTATGGTTGCTGTATTGGTAATACTAGCAACGATTTTAATCGCAGGCCAGAAGAAACGCAGCAAGGGTGGAATTATCCTCGTATGGGGAATTATTATTGCCGCGGTAGGAGGAGTTATTTGGGCTTTTGAAGCTTATTGTGGAGGCCTAAAATACATTCTCCTGATCCTTGCAATTATTTTTGCAATTGCAGGATTCTTCGCGTTAATGAAAAAATATGGTCATTATTTTATGGCTGTAGTAATCATTATCGCCAGTGTTATCGGGGCAAATCTTATTTATGAGAGTAGCTTTGGTGACAGCTTTTTAGGCGGTTTGATTATTGTAAGTCTTGCAGGTCTCTGCGGGTTTACGGTAATTGCCGCAGCTCTCGCACTAAAGCGAGATTTAAAATAAGAAAAAATCGGAACCTGTCTCTACCAAGAGGCAGGTTTCGTTAATTTAAATCCTCCTCTCTTGATAATGGCGCCAATATGCATATATCAAAGAGAGCCCAAAACATAAGGAGGATTAAATCTATGGAACTATATATCTTTTTTGCTTTTTTGTTGTTATATGTCATCACCGCCTTTATGCTGCCCAAAAGGCTGCAGCAAAAAATCTGGACTGTCGCGTTTATCTTGTCATTTGTGGTAACCTCGGTGGCCATAGGCTTTGTGCGCCTGAGCCAGCAAGATGTAATGATGAATGCCAACCAGCTTAATTGGTACTATATTTTGTTCTTGTTTGGCATGATTTCGGTAGCTTTGGGCATTTTCAATTTGTGGATGTATCGCAAACCCTTGTGGCATATCATTTTTGAAAAAGAAGATGATGAAGACGATGATGAGGATAGTGATAAGTAGAAGATAAAGATTGCTTTATTGCTTTGCCGGTTTTAATATGAGCTTATCTGAAATTAATAAAGAAAGGATTGCAGATATGAATTGTAATGGCGAAAACAAATGCTTTTGCAAACTAGGTTCATCTGTAGTGCTGGCTTTAGGGCTAGCCTTGGGCGGATTTTTCCCCGGATATTATTACTATCAGGGCAAAATCAATGCCAACTCGGTCAGTGTCAAGGGTTTGTCCGAAATGGATGTTAAAGCAGACTTAGCGATTTGGAATTTGCGCTATGTTATCACCTCAGACAACTTGCAGACGGCAGAACAAAAAATCACCGCGCAAAGAAATATCATTTACAAATTTTTGGCCGAGCAAGGCTTCAGCCAAGATGAAATAAGCGAGGGACGCATTGAAACCAATGACTTACTAGCCAATCCTTATCGCGGCAATACCGATATGACATCGCGCTTTATCGTTAACCAGACCATTACGGTGCGTTCTCAAAAGGTAGATTTGGTAGATAAAGCCTTGCGCCAAAACGGTGAGTTGGTAGCCGCTGGCATTATCTTGGATAATCAATATGCCTCACCGGTATCATATATCTTCACCGGGCTTAATCGGGTCAAACCGCAAATGCTGGAAGAGGCCACCAAAAACGCAGCCGCCGCGGCAGAGGAATTTGCTAAAGCCTCAGCAAGCAAAGTTGGCCGCATCCGCCGCGCCAGCCAGGGAGTGTTCTCTATTTTGCCAAGGGAGCAAGGCCCCAATGAGCAGGAGGCTCAGTCTATTAATAAGACCGTGCGCGTGGTTTCAACCATTGAATATTGGTTGGAGTAGGAATGCAAAAAGCATAAAAAAACGCTCTCAGAAAAGAGAGCGTTTTTTTGTATGTAAAGGGCAGGGATTAAAGGTCTGCAATCACTGCCATGCTAATGATTTCATCAGGATTTTCAACTTCGCCGTTGGCACCATTTCCGCGCTTGATGGCATCCACATGTTCCATTCCTGAGGTAACTTGGCCCCACACGGTATATTGTCCGTTGAGCCAATCGCAGTCGCCAAAGCAGATAAAGAATTGGCTATCGGCAGAATCTGGGAACATGGCTCTGGCCATGGAAACAGTGCCGCGCTTGTGCGGGTTGCGATTAAATTCGGCCTTGAGCTTTTTCCCGCTGCCACCTGTTCCGTTGCCATAAGGGCAGCCGGTCTGAGCCATAAAGCCGTCAATCACGCGGTGGAATTTCAAACCGTTATAAAAACCGGCCCTAACTAATTCTTTAATTCTGGCCACATGGTTTGGCGCATCTTCAGGAAACATCTCAATTACCACGTCACCGTCTTTGAGCTTGAGCAACAGAGCGTTTTCGGCATCTTTAACTTTGTAAGAGTGCTTGATTTTTTTAGCTCTGGTCTTGCTAACGGTTAGTTTTTTTGTTTCACTTTTATTTAGGCCCTTAGTGGTTGTTTTACCAAGCTTGGGGGTTGAAGATTTTTTAAGTAGAGTAGGCATTAATGATATCCTTTCAAAATAAAATTGTTCTGTTTCTTATATAGGTACAAATTTTTTATTTTGCACGTTTATAGTTCAAAACAAACTCAATTCTTTCTTCGGCAGAGAGACCTGAGGGATAGTACTTATCAACTTCCTTGATACGAGAGCGCAAGCCAACCCCGTTAGCAATCTGAATAGCCAAGCCCGGTCTG
>CALXVW010000090.1 GCA_944392185.1 uncultured Alphaproteobacteria bacterium | reverse complement strand
TTCCGGTCAATCTCTATCTGCCGGCGCTTGTTTGCATGATTTTGACCGTCATTTTATTGATTGCTGTCTTTAATTACTATCTGGCAGTAGTGAAATCTGAACGTTTCTTGCCAAAATTTCTAGAGATGTCTGGCATCAGCCTTTCGGTGGCGCTTATCTCATTCCTTATCGGTTTATTGGCAAAGCTTGCCTTTGGCATAGATGTCGGGTAGGGGATTCTTTATTTTACATCTGGACAAGAGAAAAAATCATTTGTAGTCTGAGGTCTAGAAAACCTTATAAATAAATAATTATGGAAAAATTAGAAGTCTTGAAAGACGTGATGACCAGGTACGAATTGTCTCACGAAGAAGCAAAGCAATTGGTCGTGTGGATGGTTGGGGAGTATAAGCTCTCTTCCTTCTATGTGGTGGACAGCAAATTTTTTGAAAATCTTGAGGAGCTTTTTGCTCTGGTTCGGCAATATGTTGTCCGAACAGAAGAGCAGAAAAAGCTTTCTGAAGATAAGGAGAAAACAGCTGAACTGCAAGTGGAAGCGTCCATCTCCAAAGAGGAGACTGTTGGACACCAAGAGGAAAAGCCTAAACCTTCTGAGAAGAGACCTAAGCCTTTGAAGCCAAGGCGCCTGAGTAAAAACGGAAAACCGTTGGGGCGGCCGCCTAGGGTTAAAGTTCCTTTGTCTCAAGAGATTTTTTCTCAAACTAAAACAGAGGCTGATGCAAAAGATGTTGCTGAAAGCAAGCCTGTGGCAGCAGACGAGCACACTTCTGAGGAGAAAGCTAAATCTCCCTCTGAAAGCAGTACTGCAAAAGAAAGCGAATATCTTGATGTTGGGGCATTGCTTGATGCTTCTCCGCCTAAAAACAGGCCGAGAGATAAAAAGCAGCTTAGCAACTTTTTCTTGAGAGAGTGTGATTACCCGGCTCTTAAAAAATTGCGTATAGGACCGTCGCGTCAACTTTGGGTTGGCTACAAAGTGGGAGATAAGTATCTGATTTCTCATTATGTGCTGCAGGATTTGACGCCTGTCTTCGTCTGCGTGATGTATAAGACTCCGATTAAAGGATATGTCGGTGTCGGAATTGCAATCGCAGATGACAACAGCGGAACGTCTATTAAGGATGAGGCAGCTTATGCCAAGAGTTTACCGGAAATCGATGGCGAAAAGTGGGGAATTATGAACGCTCTGCAATATGCCTTGGTCAGAACAGTTCAAATTGAGTTTAATGTTTTATGCACTAAACTTGGAGGAGATGCTATGAGAGGGCATTATCTTGCTCAGTCAATGGATGGAACTCTTCCAAAGGGAGAGGGCAAAATTCGGTTGGCAATTCAATTGAAGTAGAAAGAAAAAGCTGCTCTTTTAGAGCAGCTTTTTCTTCTTTTTATTTGATTATCTTCAAAATATCTTCAACAATCATTTCCGGCTTTAAGCGATAGCGCTTATAGAGCTCCGCTACAGGAACGCGGTCGACAAATTCTTTTTTAGCGCCATAGCACAGCACTTTGACATCACTATTGCCATAAAAGCGTGCGATTTTTTCGCCCCAGCCGCCGTCTAAGACGCAATCTTCCAGAGTGACAACTATTTGATGATTTTCTTTTAGAGAAGCTAAAGTTTCTTCATCTAACTTATTGTAAAATCTCGGATTAATCAAGGTGGCTGAAATTCCCTCTTTTGCCAAAAGCTTAACCGTCTCTTGTCCGAGTTTGAAGAAATTACCAAGCCCAAAAACAGCAACTTTGCTGCCTTTGTTTGCAACCTCATAGCGATTCAAAAATTCTTCTGCTTTTGATTGAGGTTGAGTGCCGGAAATAACATCGCGCGGAACTCTGATGACAACAGGGTATTCTTTCTGCTCAATTCCCCAATCCAACATATTCAGATATTCTTCTTTGTTTGTAGGAGAGAGGCAAACAAGATTTGGAATATTGGACATCATCGGTACATCAAAACAGCCAAGGTGAGTGGCGTCCATGCCGGAAATTCCGCCATTGAACACTAAAATAACCGCCGGATTGTTATTTATGGCCAAATCTTGTGAAAGCTGGTCATATGTTCTTTGGGAAAAAGAGCTCATTACCAGATAAACAGGTTTGCAGCCGCCTTTGGCAAGGGCAGAGGACATGGCAACCGCGTGTTCTTCGGCGATGCCGACGTCTATATAGTTTTCTCCAAGTTTGGCGCGACGTTCCGGGTATAATCCGACTGCTCCGGGGGTGCCTGCCATGAGGACAACAACGTCTTTGTCTTTCTCTACTTTAGAGATAAGATATTCGGCAGTGATATCTCCATAGCTTTCACCATCAAATTTGATGGTGTTTTGACCGCTTTTGATGTCAAAGGGAAGAGTCCAATGCCATTTCTCTTTATTCTCTTCTGCAAATTCATAGCCTTTACCCTTAAGTGTGTGAATGTGAACCACAATCGGGCAAGAAATATCTTTTACTTCTTTGAAAGTTTTAATCAATTCTTCAATGTCATTTCCTTTGGCAACATAGCGATATTCAAAACCAAGGGCTTTGAACATGTTGCATTCGGCCTTTCCGTTGGTTTCTCTCAATAGGCGAAGATTGTTGTATAGACCACCGTGGTTTTCGGCAATGGACATCTCGTTATCATTTACCACAATAATCATATTGCTGCCTAATACTGCGGCATTGCTGAAGCCCTCCAAAGCCTCACCGCCGGAGAGGGAGCCGTCTCCGATAACGGCAATGACATTGTGTTTCTCTTTTTTCAAATCTCTGGCTTTTGCTAATCCGCAAGCCAAACTTACAGATGTTGAAGTGTGGCCGACAATAAAAAAGTCATGCTCGCTTTCTGCCGGGTTGGTGTAGCCTGAATATTCAGAAAATTTTGAAGAATCCAAAAAGGCTTCTTTGCGGCCGGTTAAAAGTTTGTGGGCGTAGCATTGATGCGAAACATCAAAAACAATCTTATCTTTGGGGCTTTCAAACACATAGTGAAGGGCGATGATTGCTTCAACCATACCGAGGTTGGGGCCAACGTGGCCGCCCAAGTGGCTGACTCTATTTAAAATAGCTGTCCTCATTTCTTCACTCAAGCCTTCCAGGTCTTGTGTGGAAACCTCTTTTATATCTTTGGGGGAATTTATCTTATTAAGATATTGCATCTATTTTCCTTTCTGTTTTTTAGATTCTTAAATTATCATAATCTTTAGAGACTACTTTAAGTCAATAGTTTTGTTTGTTAATAAACATCTAAACGCTTGATAACTTTTTTATCATTATTATGATACATAACATCTTATGGAGGAACTTTTGATGCGGACCGGAACTATCCCTCTTGTTTTTATTACCGATAAAAATTATGTGCTACCTACTGCCGTTGCTATGACCTCGGTTGTTAAAAACAAGAGAGCAACTTCTTCTTATGAATTTATCATCTTTGCAACGGCTTTGAGCCAGGATGATAAACAAAAACTCGTAACTACCGCTTCAGGGCTGCCTATCAGATTTGTCGATTTTGATACTCAGAAATACCAAAACATTGTTTGTAAAACTCATGTCAGTGTTGCTGCTTTGTGCAAATTTGAAATCGCTAATATTTTGAGCGATTATGATAAAGTTCTGTATTTGGATGGGGATATTATCGTTCAAGATGATTTGTCTGATCTTTTTAATACAGATATTAATGATTATTATGTCGGAGCCGTCAAAGATGCTTATGTCTTGCAAGAGAAAAAGCAAACTCTTGGCGTCGATGGCTATTTTAACTCTGGCGTGATGCTTCTGAATTGTGAGCTGATGCGCAGAGATAATATGGCTCAAAAGCTTTGGGAGTTGAAGACACTTAATCGTGATTTGTTGTTTATGGATCAGGATGTCTTTAATTTGGCTTTTGATGGAAGGGTCAAGTACTTAGATTTTCGCTATAATTTTATGGCCGCATATTTTAGAAAGAAATATCATGCCTTTCTAAACGATATTTACGCTGATGAAAATTATGTCAATAAGCAATGCTCTTATCCGGCAATTATCCATTATACAGGCAAAAATCCTTGGCAATATTATCATCGTATCGGGGCTGAAATCTGGCGTAAATACTACGCATTATCCGTGTTTTCAAATCATCAGTTACAATATAAGGATACTTGGAAAATGAAAATCAGAAAATTGTTGCCTTTTAGAAAAGAAAGAGAAGATGGAAAAGTTGAAATATTTTGGATGAAACATCGCTTGTTTGCCTATTGGAATCGTAATTCTAAATATCAAAAATTATGGGCAAAGCGTTTTGATGATGACCTTTCTTTGGAAGATAAAAAATATATTTTAACTGTCCAGTTGGCAAAAGTGACTGATTATAAACCAAATTTGGATGATCCTAAAACCTTTGTTGAAAAAATTCAGTGGTTGAAACTTCACTACCATAATCCTTTATTAACGCAGTGTGCTGATAAATATGCCGTGCGCCAATATGTGAAGGATAAAATAGGGGCGGAATATTTAGTTCCTTTGCTTGGGGTTTGGGATGACCCTGCTGATATTGATTTTGATGCTTTGCCAGAACAATTTGTCTTAAAAGTTAATTGGGGAAGCGGACAAAATATTATTGTAAAAGATAAAACAAAAATAAATCGCAAAAATGCCGTATCTAAATTGCGTGATTGGATGAAACCTCATCATAACCATTATTATCACAGCTTGGAATGGGCTTATAAGAATATTACGCCTAAGGTTGTTGCGGAAAAATTGTTGTTGTTAGATGAGGGGCCGATAGAATATAAAATGTTTTGTTTTGATGGCAAATTTAAATTTGCTTTATTGGAAATTAATTGGAATACTCCTCAGCATTGTCGTGCTTTTTGTGATGAAAATTATAATGAAGTGAATTTTGTAATTGGAAATTATCAACATTCTTCTTTGCCTAAGAAAAGTAATGAGTTTGAGCTTATGCGTAATTTGGCTCAGAAATTAGCTGAGAAATTTCCGGCAGTAAGAGTCGATTTTTATAATGTGAAAGGTAAAATATATTTTGGTGAAATGACTTTTTATTCCGGAAGCGGGTATAGTATTATTAAACCAGAAGAATATAATTTTAAATTAGGAGATTGGTTGCGGCTTCCTGAGCCGAAATAAACTTCTCTGGATATTTAATCCTTTGCTGTTTTGTTTTGAAATTTCTTGCGTTATAGTATCTTATCAAATTAATTATCAGGAGATTTCTCATGAGACTTATGGTGGTCAAAGACCGCAATGTTAACAGCCGCTTTGTGTGGGATTTTTGCAATATGCTGGCCAAGCGCGGGCATGAGGTCAATTTTGTGTTCGATAGTTTTAAGCAACAGGCCGGACCGGCAAATCTTTTACCCAAAGTTAAGGTCAGAAATTTAAGCGCTAGGCAGGGAAATCTGCTAAAAGACATCTGGACAGGTCTAAAAGCCGTGTTCCAGCCGGCCAGTTTTCGTTTTGCTAAAGCTATTCGCGATATCAAGCCAGATGTTATTGTTTGTTATTTTCTTAAAGATGTCTATAATGTTTGCTTTTTGCATCAATATGATATTCCCATCGTCTTGATGGTGCATAATCATCCGCCGGTATTTTTTGCGCCTTTGCGCAAAAAGCCTATTCGTTATCGCATTTATAAAAAACAATTGGAGAAAATTGCCGCTTATGATCTCTTGCTGGAAAGTTTCAGAGGAACTATCGGTGATGATTATCCTAAGCATGAGGAACGTATTATTGGTAATATCATTGGCCAAATTCCTCCGGCTGAGCGCACTGATTTGAGTGTAGAGAAAAAGAAAATTATCTATGTTTGTAGGGTGGATGAGGTGCAAAAGCGTCAACACCTCTTGTTTGAGGCTTTTGGAAAAATCGCCCCTGATTTTCCAGATTGGAAAATTGAACTCTATGGCAGTATCAAGCATCCGGACTATCATAAAAGGTTGCTTGAGCAACTCAAACAGCTTGGTATTGAGAACCAAGTGAAATTTATGGGCTATGCCAATGATGTGAAAGCTGTCTATCGGGGCGCAGACTTTATGGCTTGGCCTGCCGCTTATGAGGGCTTGAGTATTGCTTTGGCCGATGGGCAAGCTCATGGGTTGCCGGCTATCGGTTTTGCCGATGCGCCTTCCGTTAATGAAGTGATTGTTGACGGTGTTAACGGTTTTTTGGCAAAAGATGTTGATGATTTTGCTCTCAAAATGGCAAAGTTGATGGCTGATAAAGAACTCCGTGTTAAAATGGGAGCGGCTGCCGTTAAAGGCGTGGAGCAGTATGCCGAAGAGCATATCGCCGATAAATGGGAACAGCTTTTGACTGATCTAACCCATAAATAAAGCAAAACTCCCGCGGAACTTGATTCGGCGGGAGTTAGTTTTCTGTTTCTTTATTCCATCAGTTGCCAAACTTCACAGGGAAGGTCCGTGTCCAGCAGGTGCCTGATTTCTTCTTTTGTGCACCAACGAATGTTTTTGATGGTGCTGTGAAGAGGGGTGGGACGACCATAGATCTGTTCTGCCAACACAAAGTGTAGCTCTGTGCCCAGAGAATCTTTGCAGACGACTTCCTCTTTTGAGAGAATGCGGCAGCGAATGTCTGTTTGTTTTAGAACAATTTTGACTGCGGCATCTAGGGAACCTTGGTTGGGAAGTATGATATCATGGGGAAAGTACCAAAAATCATTTTCTTCCGCGCCTCTTGATTGGATAAAAAGAAACTTTCTTTTGTCATCGTTGCTGCGAATAATTACAATAGCAACATCGAATTTGTTTTTCATAATACCTTAATTTTTAAAAGAAAGAACCAGTCTAATCAGATTCTTTGATATTCGTCAAGTATAAAAAAACACCTCGGTTATTAATCCGAGGTGTGTCTTTGGTTTGTTGATTATTCTTCGTCAGAGGCTGGTTCATTATCGCCAATCAGCTCACTGGCTAGATGTCCGGCATCAGCCTTGATTTTGTTTTCAATTTCAAGTGCCACTTCCGGATGATCTTTCAGGAATAATTTGGCGTTTTCTCTTCCTTGGCCAAGCTTTTCGCCATTGTAAGCAAACCATGCTCCTGATTTTTCAATGACGTTGGCCTTAACTCCAAGGTCTATGATTTCTCCTGTCTTGGAGATGCCTTCGCCATACATGATATCAAAGTCAATAACTTTGAACGGAGGCGCAACTTTGTTCTTTACAATCTTGACGCGGGTTTGGCTACCAATAATATCTTCTTTGTCTTTTATCTTGCCAATGCTTCTGATATCTATGCGTACGGAGGCGTAGAATTTTAAGGCATTGCCACCGGTCGTGGTCTCTGGATTGCCAAACATCACACCTATCTTCATGCGGATTTGATTGATGAAGATTACTAAGGTGTTGGAGCGCGAAATGGTGGATGTTAGCTTTCTTAAAGCTTGGCTCATTAGGCGTGCCTGCAAGCCCATATGGGAATCGCCCATCTCACCTTCCAGCTCTGCCTTGGGGACAAGGGCTGCAACCGAGTCTACAACCAATACATCTATAGCGCCGGAGCGAACCAGGGTATCTGCAATTTCAAGGGCTTGTTCACCGGCGTCCGGTTGAGATATCAGCAGATTTTCAATATCAACTCCTATCTTCTTGGCATAAGAGGGGTCAAGTGCGTGTTCGGCATCTATAAAAGCACAAGTACCGCCTTTTTTCTGAGCTTGAGCAATCACGCTCAGGGCCAAAGTGGTTTTACCCGAACTCTCAGGGCCATAAATTTCTACAATACGGCCTCTCGGCAGGCCTCCGATACCCAATGCCATATCCAGTCCCAATGAGCCGGTGGAGATGGCCTCTATATCTACATGGGCGTTGTCTTGCCCGAGTCTCATGATGGAGCCTTTTCCAAAGGCTTTTTCAATCTGGCTCAGGGCAGCGTCTAGTGCTTTATCTTTATCCATTGATTGTTCCTTCTTGAGTTATTGATTTCAGACTCACTATGTTCTATTTTTGTTCTTTTGGCAAGAACTTTTTTGCATAATATTTATTTTTTCTGTTTTGAGGTTTTCGGCTATAGTCAAAAACCTTTAATTCCTTTGGCTTTTCCATCTCAACCGGTTGTTCTTTGAATTCGCCTATCGCTGCTGTAATGACCGCACCGAAAATCACAACAACCCATACGAGGTAAAGCCAAATCAGCATAATCGGAATAATGGCTAAAGCTCCGTAGAGAACGCTGTATGTATTGGTTGAGGCTAAAAACGTCCCAAAAGCTTTTCTTAGTATATAAAATAAGAACATGGATACCGTAGCGCCGACAAAAGCATGCCAGATATTGACTTTTTTGTTGGGAACCAAAACATATAGCAAAACCAATGCCAGAATCGTAAATAAACTTGGGAAAATTGCACTGAAAAATACTTCAGAGCTTAAAAGAGCTTCGGGCATGAACTTTTCTAAGGCATAAACATAGCCTCGCATTGAAAAACCTGTGCCAAGCAGCAGAGGACCTAAGGTGATTACCGTCCAATAAAGCGTGATCTTGGTTTTGATACTGCGGGCTTTATACACTTTAAATATAAAGTTTAGGCTGTTTTCTATGGTGGATAAAAGCAAAATCGCCGTAACCACAATACCGATAACACCGACCGTGGTTAGTTTGGCGGTGGCCGATATAAAGTCGGTGAAGTATTGGCTGATTTCCGCTTTCATATTGGGAACAACGTTTTGTAATAAAACAGTTTGAAATTGTTCCCTGACCTCAGAAAAAACTGGAAAAGCCGAAAAAATTGCCAGCCCAATGGCCAGCAAAGGGACAAGGGCAATTAGTGAGGTATAGCTCAAGGACGAAGCCACCCGCAAAATCGTATCGCTTTTGGCTCTGGCCGCAAGGAAAATAAGGAATTTTTTTAGAGTTAGAGCTTGATTATAAAGCTTTTTACAGACATGGTTATTCAGAAACATCGGCTACTCATAAAAAATATGTTTACAAACTGGCTTAAATTTTATAGAACTCTAGCTAATAATTCAAGCCAATTTAATTGAATTGTTAATTGTATGTAAAATTAAAAGGACATGATAATGACAAATACAACAGCTTTAATGGCTGGCAAAAAAGGCCTGATTATGGGCTTGGCCAATGATAAATCCATTGCTTGGGGTATTGCTCAGGCTTTGAATGCTCAGGGAGCCCAAATCGCAATCTCTTATCAAAACGAAGCTCTTGAAAAAAGAGTTCAACCCTTGGCTGCCCAGCTTGATAAAGAACCTTTGTTGATTAAGTGTGATGTTTCTGATTCCGCCAGTGTGGAAGCTTGTTTTAAGGAACTTGGCGAAAAATGGGGAAAAATCGACTTTTTGGTTCATGCCATTGCGTTTTCTGATAAAAATCAGCTTAAAGGACGTACTATTGATACTACCCGCGATAACTTCAAAATGACTATGGAAATTTCTTGCTTCTCTTTCTTGGAAGCTTGCAAATATGCTTCTCCGATTATGAATGAGGGTGGGGCTATTGTTACCTTGACCTATATGGGAAGTGAACGCGTTCTCCCCAACTACAATATCATGGGTGTGGCTAAAGCCGCTTTGGAAGCTTCCGTTCGTTATGCCGCCTCCGATATGGGCGCACAAGGTGTTCGCGTTAATGCTATTTCGGCTGGTCCGATTAAGACTTTGGCCGCTTCC
>CALXVW010000089.1 GCA_944392185.1 uncultured Alphaproteobacteria bacterium | reverse complement strand
GCGCGTCAATCAGCCCGTTTAGACAGGTATCGGGAAGTTGTGGCCAAGTTGCAGGCAGAGGGGAGAATTTATGCCTGCTATGAAACGGCGGAAGAATTGGAAGTTATGCGCAAACGGTTGATGAACAGAGGCTTGCCGCCGATTTATGACCGTGGTGCATTAAATCTGACCAAAGAGCAAATTGCTGCTTATGAGGCAGAAGGCAGACGCCCGCACTATCGTTTTAAACTGGTTCCGGGAGTGATTGAGTGGCATGATTTGGTTCGCGGCCATTGTCGGTATGATGCCGCCAATTTGGCAGATCCGGTTATCATCAGGGAAGACGGCTCTTTTCTGTATCATTTGCCCTCTGTTATTGATGATGCCGATTTTGGCATTACCCACATCATCAGAGGAGAAGACCACGTTACCAACACGGCTTTACAGATTCAGATGTTTGAGGCTTTGGGAGCAAAGGTTCCTGAGTTTGGACATTTGCCGCTTTTGACCGGCATCGAGGGTAAACTTTCCAAGCGTTTGGGGTCTCTTGGTGTCAGAGAGTTAAGAGAAGAGGGAATAGAAGCCATGGCCATCAGTTCTTTCTTGGCCAAACTCGGAACATCTGAGGCCATTGAGCCGTTTTATGATTTGGATACTTTGGCCGCAAGCTTGGATTTGAGCAAGCTTGGCCGCTCACAACCTAAATTTGATGTCGAGGAATTGCGCAATTTCAACACCCACTATGTTCGTTCCCTTCCTTATGAAAAAGTGGCGGCGAGAATTGGTGTAAATGAGGAATTTTGGAACTCTGTCAGAGGTAATTTGAATGTGGTGGCAGACATTAATGTTTGGGAAAAGATCTGCTGTCAAAAACTTAAACCTGTACTTGAAGATGTTGGACTAACCGAGCAGGCTGCCGAGGTTCTGCCGCCGGAGCCGTGGAACGGAGAGACCTATTCTGCATGGATATCAGAGCTTAAAAAAGTAAGTGGCAAGTCAGGCCGGGCGCTGTTTCATCCCATTCGTATGGCTTTAACGGCAGAGGCAGAAGGGCCGGAGTTAAAAATGCTTTTGCCTTTAATCGGCAGAGAAAAGGCCTATAGCCGTTTGATGGGCATTGAGGCATAAAGGAAGCAAAGAGATGCAAATATCACTTTATAATACACTGCACCGCAGAAAGGAAGAATTCACCCCCATAGATACTTCCAATGTCAGAATGTATGTCTGTGGTCCGACGGTTTATGATCGCGCGCATTTGGGCAACGCTAAAACACCGGTAGCGTTTGATGTTTTGTATCGCCTGTTGAGATATGTTTACGGGCCCGAACACGTGACCTATGTTTCCAATATTACAGATGTTGATGATAAGATATTAAATAAGCATAAAGAAACCGGAAAATCCATTCGAGAGATTACGGAGGAAACTTACCGGTGGTATATTGATGACATGGCCAAGCTAAATGTCTTGGCTCCCAATTATCGTCCGCGTGCAACCGAATATATTAATGAAATGATAGAGCTGGTGAAGCTCTTGTTACAAAACAGCCATGCTTACGAGGCAGAAGGCCATGTTTTGTTTGATGTCGATTCGATGCCGGGATATGGCTATTTATCCGGTCGCTCCATGAAAGAGATGTTGGCCGGTGCCAGAATAGAAGTGGCGGATTATAAGAAAAATCCGGCTGACTTTATTTTGTGGAAACCCTCATCACCGGATCAACCAGGCTGGGACAGCCCTTGGGGCTATGGGCGTCCGGGGTGGCATTTGGAATGCTCGGCCATGAGCTCAAAGTTGCTGGGTAATACATTTGATATTCACGGCGGTGGTTCAGATTTAATATTTCCGCACCATGAGAACGAGTGTGCACAATCTCTTTGCGCACATCCTGGAGAAAAGTTTGCCAAGTATTGGGTCCATAGCGGCATGCTGATGGTAGACGGTGTCAAGATGAGCAAATCTTTAGGCAATTTCTACCTGATAGACGAGGTTTTGGAGAAAGCTCCGGCAGAGGCTCTGCGCCTGTTGTTTTTGAGCACGCATTATCACCAACCGTTTAACTTCACGTTTGAGGGGTTAAATCAGGCCAAAGCAACTTTGGATAAGTTTTATAACGCATTACTGCGGGTAAAAGATGCGGAAACGGTCAAAGCCGAACCTGATGAGCGAGTTATCGCCGCTTTGGCGGATGATATGAATACGCCGTTAGCTCTGAGCTATCTGCATGAGCTGGTTAATAACTTAAATAAGGCTTCCACGGCAGAAGAGCAAAAAAAGGCAAAAGCAAAATTGCTGGCCTCGGCAGATTTGTTGGGAATTTTGTGGCAAGATCCTGAAATTTGGTTTAAGGGCGGCAATGATGATGAAGCGGCCATGATTGAGGCCAAAATAGCCGAGCGTGCGGCGGCCAAAAAGGCTAGAGACTATGCCTTGGCAGATAAAATCAGAGAGGAGCTTAAAGCTCAAGGGATAACACTGGAAGATACGCCGCAAGGAACCACTTGGAAAAAAGCTTAAAATAAGAAACAGCCTCTTTTACAAGAGGCTGTTTTTTTGTGTCGATTTTTATGTTTTTAAACTTCGTCGTTAATTCCTGAATAAAGTTTGTTTGTTGTATCATTAAAAGAACTAATTATACTTTCGATTATAAATCTAAAGTAGAGGTTGAAAAGAGGGATTAATTCCAAAGCACTGAACGAAAAATTCGTACACCTGCGTTATGCGCGTCCGCAAGCAGATGAAAGGTGCAACGGGTCAATGCCCAAGGTTTCAAGAGCTTTTTCCCATTTATCTTCATCTTTGGTGCGGAAGATAAGCTCAGGGGATGCCGGAGCCACCAGCCAGAAGTTATTGATAATTTCTTTTTCCAGTTGTTGCGGCGCCCAGTTGGCGTATCCAAGAGCAATCAAATTTTCTTTAGGCCCAACGCCGAAGGCGATATCGGTTAAGATATCAACGGAGGAAGATATGGCAATCCCGCCGCCGGGAGCGATTGTCTCGCCTCTAAGATAATCCATAGAATGCAAGACAAATCCTCTAACCTTGTCTAAAGGCCCGCCGAGATACAGGCTTATAGGGGTTGAATGGTAGGGAATGTTTATATGTAAAGGCACGGCCAGATCATTAAATGAAAAATCTTTAATGCGTTTATTAACAACAAAGCCAACCGCTCCATCTTTGTTATGAGAACAAAGATAGATGACGGATCTGGTAAAATTCTCATCTTCAAGTGCCGGGGTTGAGATAAGGCATTTTCCGGCCAGATAATCTGTCAAATTCTTTTCCATTTTATCCCTAATAGCTTTTTTCTCGTTTACTACACCAATATATTGTAACATAATATATCGTAATTTAGAAACAAAATTTAAATGTTCAGGGAAAATAAATGTTATTTATGTTCAGAATAATTTTACTTGGTTGTTTTCTTTTCATTCCTTGGCAAGGAGCTTTTGCCCAAGGGGGACAAGTTATTTTGGATATAAAAGAAGATAAAAGAGAGCTGATAGACTATCCCAATCTTTATAAAGAATATATAGAAGAGGTAAAAGAGTTTGATAAAAAATATCCAGGCAACAAGATAGAGGAAGATTTTACCGATGATGTTTTAGCGCTTCATCCGAATTACAACGATGAAGAAGCAGAGGCCAAAACCAGTCTTTTAAGGCTAGGTATAAAAGGCTACAGGAGTTATCAATTTTGGAAAGAAACGATACAAGAATTTTTACTGGAGAATGAAATACCGTTACAATTTGACGATGATGATTATGAGCTGGGAGAAGAAGTTAGGTATCAGGAATCGGATAACCCCTTAATCATCAAAGATTTCAAGAAAGTTGTAGCTTATTCAAGCTCAGAAAGAGATCGCCAGGCTGTAGAAGATAAGTTGGCCAAAGATGCCGGACGCATAACGCCGTATGAGCGCAGACAAATAATGAAAAAAGCCTTGTTGGCAAGAGATTGGAAAACGCTCCTTTCTTATGGATTATTTGATGGTACGGTCTTAGATGATAAAAGAGGAATTGGAGAGTGGATAAAAACGGAAGAATTGCAAGCACGGCTCTTATCAACCGTCAAGACAATTGTAAAAAAGCAAGGGGCAGAAGAAACAAGCATAGAAGGTGCTTTGCAGGTTTATACAATGCCCGGATGGTTTTTGCTTAACCGAGAATATAAAGGCAATTCAGGATTAAAAGTAGATTTTAAAGGATCAGAGAATTTATCTTCAATAGAGTTAAATTGGCCGCTGCCCAAAAGATATTTCAGCAATTTAAGGGATAGTTTCAGCGGTTATCTCGGATTAACAACAATTCCTTTCAAAGCCCAAATAAAAGATGCAGAAAAAGAATTGGTTTTAAATGCTGATATATTAGCCGGAATGTGTAATGAACAGGGGTGCAAACAAATAATACTAAAACCAAAATTAAAACTACTTCCCGGAGAAAAGGAAGAAAAAAGCAATTCTGCTGTAAGCCTGCGTTTGATTGAGGAACAAAGTCCGAAAAAGAACAGTGAAGATTTAGAACTTCAGCGTTTGGTAATAGAAGAAGGAACACCAAACAAATTACGTTTGGATGCATATGCAAAAGATGCGCCCTCGAGCTTTGATGCCTTTATAGAAGGAGAGGGGCCGGAAGAATTTTTGCCGCCGTTAGTAAGGATAGACGGTCACAAAATTGTTGCGCGTTTTATTCCGGTAGATTCCGAGATGAAATTAGAGGGAAGAGAGTTTAGCATTGTTGCCGGAATATCAGCAGACATATCCGTTCGTCAAAAAATGAAAGCAGAGAAAGCCTCTTTGATCGATACGGAAGAAAATAAGCTGAATTTAAGATGGTTATGGCTGGCTTTTATTGGGGGATTGCTTCTAAATATAATGCCTTGCGTTTTTCCGGTTTTGGCATTAAAGATCATGTCTTTTTCTGGCTTTGGGGCGCTTAATTTGCAACAAATCAGAAAAACATTTTGTGCAAATCTGCTGGGCATAGGATGTTCGTTTGCAGTTCTTATGATTGTCTTGATAAGTATAAAAGAATTTGGCAGAACCATTGGTTGGGGTATGCAATTTCAAAGTATGAGCTTTTTAACCATAATGGTTTTTGCAATTAGCGGGTTTATTGCACATTTGTGGGGATTGATACAGCTTCCGCAACCACAGATTTTTGAAAATATTATTAATCGTCAAAGAAGTGAGTTTATGATACAGTTTTTGAGTGGGGCCTTTGTTGTCTTACTCTCAACCTCTTGCACGGCACCATATTTGGGAACGGTTCTTGGTTTAGCACTGGCGGGAACGCCTTGGGAAATAGTCCTAACCTTAAGCTGCGTGGGCTTGGGGCTGGCAGCTCCCTATATCTTGTTTGCATTGTTTCCGGCCGCCGCATTTTATATGCCAAGACCGGGCAAATGGCTTCGCTGGATAAATTTATTGATGTTTGTCTTTTTGTTTGCCACTTTGATTTGGCTTTTGGCGCTGATTTCTGCTCAAAAAGGAGGTGCTACATGGTGGAAATTTAGCTTATTTATCGGTGCATTTTGGCTATTGCTGTTGTTTAGAAAACAAGCTTTTGAAGCTTTGGAAGAACAAGAGAAAGATGCAGATATTTACAACAAAGTTCGGCAAATATTTAATGTTGGGACAATAGTTTTAAGAATCGGGTTGGTTTGGGGTGCAACAAATATTTCATCAAATCTAGAGAAAGAAAAGATGCAAGATTTTTCACTTGCACAGGAATACAAGCAGATAGATCAATACTTAAATGAAGGGCATATGGTATTTCTAAAAA
>CALXVW010000088.1 GCA_944392185.1 uncultured Alphaproteobacteria bacterium | reverse complement strand
TAATGTCAATATTGCCGCAACAACGGTTGAAAATTATCGCAAACTCCATGAAGCCGGAATTGGAACCTATATTCTTTTCCAGGAGACCTACAACAAGGAATCTTATGAAAAATTGCACCCGACCGGGCCCAAGCATGATTATGCCTACCATACAGAAGCTATGGATCGTGCCATGGAGGGTGGAATCGATGATGTGGGCTTGGGTGTGCTCTATGGTTTGGAATCTTATCGCTATGAATTTGTCGGTCAGCTTATGCATGCCGAACACCTAGAGGCTGTTCACGGCGTGGGGCCGCACACCATTAGCGTGCCGAGAATCCGCCATGCCGATGATATTGATCCCGATGCTTTTGACAACGGAATTGATGATGACACTTTTGCCAAGATTGTGGCTTGTATCCGTATTGCCGTGCCTTATACGGGCATGATTGTTTCCACAAGAGAGACCCAGAAATCGCGCGAAAGAGTTTTGCACTTGGGAATTTCTCAAATCAGCGGCGGGTCTAAGACCAGTGTCGGCGGTTATGCCGTGCCGGAAAAAGAGGAAGAAAACTCTGCTCAATTTGATGTCAGCGACAACAGAACCCTTGATGAAGTGATTTATTGGCTGATGAGCATGGGCTATATTCCGAGTTTTTGCACCGCTTGTTACCGCGAGGGCAGAACCGGTGACAGGTTTATGGATCTTTGCAAGTCAAAGCAAATTCAAAATTGCTGCCATCCAAACGCTTTGCTGACACTCAAGGAATACCTGACTGACTATGCTTCTGACAAGACCAAGGAGCTTGGGGCTGCCATGATTCAGGCTGAGCTTGGCAATATTCCAAAAGAAAAAGTCCGTGAGCTGGTAGTCAAACACTTGAGCGAAATTGAAGAAGGAAAACGTGATTTTCGTTTCTAACTCTGAGAAGGCCCTATTATTAGGGCCTTCTTCTTTTATTCTTGACAAAAAACTAACCCTGCAATACCAATAAATCACTTGGATAACTTGAGGTTTGAGAGTGATGAAAAAAGAACTTTTGGCACCGGCAGGTGATATTGAGGCTGGGTATGCGGCTCTTTACTATGGGGCTGATGCCATTTACCTTGGTTTGCAACAGTTTTCGGCCAGGGCTACTGCCACTAACTTTGATGAGGAAAACCTCAACCAATTTGTGGGGGATGCGCATTCGCTAAAGCGCAAAGTGTTTGCCGCCGTTAACACCGTGGTCCAAGAATCTGAGTTATCCGATTTGTTGAAAACCTTGGATATTTGTTCTCGTTGCCATGTTGATGCCGTGATCATCCAAGATCTTGGCGTGGCCAGAATCATCAGGGAATCATACCCCGAGCTTGAAATGCACGCCAGCACGCAAATGGTCGTCCACAACAAAGAAGGGGCTTTGGCTTTGCAAAAACTCGGGTTCTCTCGTGTGGTGTTGGCGCGCGAGCTCTCTTTACCCGAAATTAAGGAAATTGCCGCAATACCCGGGCTTGAGACCGAGGCTTTTATTCATGGCGCCTTGTGTTATTCTTATAGCGGATTATGTCTGTTTTCTTCTCTTGAAGCTGGGCGCAGCGCTAACAGAGGCAAGTGCTTGTATCCGTGTCGGGCCGAATTTGACGGAGAGGCGGGCAAAAAGCACTATTTTTCCATGAAAGATATGGCTTTGGAAAAAGATGTGCTCAATATGCCGGTGACATCTCTTAAAATCGAGGGGCGCAAGAAAACGGCTCTCTATGTGGCCGCGGTAACCGATTACTATCGGCGTTTGCTGGATGGCAAAGATGTTGCAAACAGGGCGGAGAATATCAAGCAAATTTTTTCTCGCCCTTGGTGTAAATTTCATTTCAACGGGCGTGACAAATCTGTCATTGAGCGTGATTTTGTCGGTCATAGAGGCTTAAAAATCGGAAAAATTGAGCGTTTGGGTAAAAGAAGCATCATTTTTCACTCATTATCCGATATTGGGCGTTATGACGGCATACAAATTGAAATCCCCGGAGTTGAGAAGCCTTTTGGTTTTTCCGTGCAGCAGTTGAAAGAAAACGGGCGCAATGTTTTTGCGGTGCAAAAAGGAGCGGAAGCTGAAATTATCTTGCCGCCGCAGGCTCCCAATATGAGCAAGGGTTTTGATATTTATTTGGCATCTTCCACTAAGGTTAAGGGGGCTTACGACTATACTAAGCCAAAGCCTAATGAATTCAAACAAAAAGAAGCTGTTGACATTGTGGTCGAGGTTTCTCAAGGTTTAGTAACCGCTTCAGCGTGCGGAAAGTCTGCCTCTGTCAGCGGAGATTTTCAGAAAGCCGAACAGTCGCAAAAGGTAGGAGAGGCCGTTATCAAAGCCTTTGAAAAAAGCGGTGATGCTTTAGTGAGACCAGGCAATATTGTCATTAACAATCCTTTAGGCTTATTTGTTCCGGTCTCTCTTTTGAATGAATTGCGCCGCCAGCTTTATCTTCAGCTCATACCGCAATATAAAAGCGGTTCTTTGCCTTTATCCCCGTTAGCTCGAGCACTCAAAGCTCCGCAATGGATTATCAAAACCGACAACATTTCATCTCTTGTAAGAATTGACTTGCAAGATGTTTTTGAAATCAACATCTTGCTTAATCCTGATTTTGATGTTGCTTTGTTATCTACTTTACCAAAGAATAAAATCCGATTGAGTCTGCCGGCGGTATGCAGAAATATTAAGCTTTGGCGGCCGCTTATTGATAAACTTTTGTCTTTGGGCTATGCCAAATGGGAGATCGCCAACTATTGGGGTAGGGCGGTTCTGCCTGAAAACGGAATAGATTTGAGCCTGGATGCGCCGATTTATATGTTTAACACCCAAGCTATTGCCATGGCGCATGATCTTAGAGCTTCTCGTATCACTCTGCCAATAGAAGACACAAAAGAAAACTTACAACTCGTGGCTCAATCATCATCTTTGCCTGTGGTTTTGGATATTTATGCCGATGTACCGCTTTTTACCAGCGCTGCTTGTATTCGCTCCGACCCTTGTAAAATTTGCAATCGCCAAGAAAAATGGCTTGAACTCTCGCGTGAGGGTATAAAATATCTGGTTCTTTCTAAAAATTGTCAGACCATGCTGTTTGACGAGAAGCCTTATTGCTCTGTTGTTTGCGCAAAAGATATCAAAGTCGATTTCTTCAGAGTAAACTTCTTATATAAGCCTTATACGGCTGCCAAAGCCGCTGAAATTTGGCAAAAAATGCGCAAGTTTGAGCTTTTGCCCGGTGTAAACGAGGGGAATCTCACCCGCGGTGTCTTATAACTTATTCTGCGGCAGAAAAGCTCACGCTTGATCTAATTTGATATTGAAAGCCTTTGCTCGAGAAGCGCTTAATCGTTAGCCAGTAGCCGATGGTGACAACTAAACCTGCTCCCAACCAGGCAATGGGGCCGGCAT
>CALXVW010000087.1 GCA_944392185.1 uncultured Alphaproteobacteria bacterium | reverse complement strand
CACCAAACCCGGGCTATGTTGTGGCATTGGTTTTAACCGCGCCGTTTTTTGTGTTTGCCCTAAACAAATACAACAAAATCCCCGATAACATCTCGGTTAGAACCGGCTTTGCCATGATTTTCTTTTTGGTTCTGATGCTCCTAATTGTCACCGACAATCATAGCATTGTTGACTAGCTCCGCAATCACCGCATTCAAAACCAACAACCCTTCGGATGTCGGGCGCAGACAATGCGGCAAATCCTCAACCAAGCCTTTTTGCACCAAGTGAGCAATTACTTTTGAATCTATCAAATGGTCCCAATTTTGGCCGCAACATTCTTCAAAATGGGCTTTATCTATCCCTTGGTTTAGGCGCAATCCCATCAAAACAAGCTCTTCTGCCCGCTCAAGGGAAGATAGTTTTTCCAATTTTCGCGGATATGTTGTGGCAAAAATCTCTCCCCCGATATGCAAACGCCCGTGCGCACCGTTGCCGATACCGACATAATCATCGCCCTGCCAATAAAGCTTGTTGTGGCGGCACTCATAACCGGGCTTGGCATAATTTGAGACCTCATATTGCAAATAGCCGTGTTGTGCCAAAATATCGCGGCTCAAGTTATATAACTGCGCGGCGGTTTCATCATCTGCGGCCTTAATTCCCTTGCGAGCAAAAGGCGTGCCTTCTTCTATTGTCAGCTGGTATAAAGACAAATGCTTAAACCCAAAAGAGCAAAGCTCTTCCAACTCTCTTTGCCATGCGGCCGAACTTTGAGTGGGCCTGGCATAGATAATATCGGCAGAAGTATTGTCAAACAATATCAAAACCTCTTCTGCCGCTTTTAGAGCATCTGCCGCCGAATGCGTGCGCCCCAAAAATTTTAACCCCTCAGGTTCCAGAGATTGGATTCCTAAAGATAGACGATTAATTCCAACTTTGCGCAAATCAGAAAACAACCCCGGACGATCTGTATTGGGGTTGGCCTCAAGAGAAATCTCCGCCCCTTTTTCAAGCTGCCAACAGGCCGCCACCTGCTCCAAAATCCGCCCGATATTATAAGGGCTCAAAAGAGAGGGTGTGCCGCCGCCGAAAAACACCGAACCAAGCGTTTTCACATCCGCCAGCTCGGCATAATATTTTATGTCATCCAGATAAGCATCCACCAGCGCATCTTGCGGCACGTTTTTTTCAACCTTACTGAAAAAATCGCAATACGGACACTTGCTGCGGCAAAACGGCCAGTGGATATAAAGTCCGGAACGTATCGTCATTATAAAATAAACTTAGACAAGTCGCTGGCTTTGGTATATTTGCCGAGTTTTTCCTCAACCCTGGCAGCCGTAATCACTTCTTCCTGCCCGCTGCGGTCAGAGGCCTTAAAACTGATATCCTCAAGCAAAATCTCCAACACCGTGTGCAGCCTTCTGGCACCGATATTCTCAACATTTTCATTGATTTCAACCGCCACATCGGCAATCTTTTCAATTGCCTCTTTCTCAAACTTGAGGCTGAAATTCTCGGTTCCGAGCAGGGCTGTATATTGCTCAATCAGGTTAGCCTCCGGCTCCGTCAAAATTCGCACAAAATCATTATGGTCAAGCGCCTTGAGCTCCACTCTGATGGGCAGACGCCCCTGCAGCTCCGGCAACAAATCAGAGGGCTTTGCCAAATGGAAAGCACCCGAGCAAATAAACAATATATGGTCGGTTTTAACCATGCCGTACTTGGTTGTCACCGTTGTTCCCTCAATTAAAGGCAGCAAATCTCTCTGCACGCCCTCTCTGGAGACATCGGCTCGCCCGCCTTCAGACTTGCCGGCAATCTTGTCAATCTCGTCAATAAAGACAATACCGTCATTTTCAACAGCCTTGATAGCCTCGCGGGTGATGGTATCATTATCCAAAAGCTTGTCGCTTTCCTCATCAATCAAAATCTTGCGAGCTTCCGCCACTTTGAGCTTGCGATTTTTATATTTCGGCGTGCTTCCGCCAAGCAAATCCCCAAGGCTAATCATACCCATAGAAGCTCCGGGCATTCCCGGGATATCAATTGTCGGCATCGAGGCATTAGAGGTCTCAAGCAAAGCAATCTCTATTTCCCTGTCATCAAGCTTTCCTTCTCTCAACATCTGGCGGAATTTCTGCCTGGTTTCCTCACTGGCATTGGCTCCCACCAGGGCTTCCAACAAACGTTCCTCGGCACCTTCTTCAGCTTTGGCATTAACCTGCTTGCGCATAACCTTGCGGGTATCGTGCAAAGAAATCTCCACCAAATCTCTGATGATGCTTTCAACATCTCTGCCCACATAGCCGATTTCCGTAAATTTTGTTGCCTCAACCTTAATAAACGGCGCTTTTGCAAGCTTGGCCAAACGGCGGGAGATTTCGGTCTTGCCAACCCCGGTCGGCCCCACCATCAAAATATTCTTTGGCACAATTTCTTCACGCAGGCGCTCAGGCAGCTGCATTCTCCGCCACCTATTGCGCAGAGCAACCGCCACCGCTTTTTTTGCCTCCTCTTGACCGATAATATATTTGTCTAACTCAGAAACAATTTCTCTCGGGCTGAAACTACTCATTGGCTATTCTCTCAATAATCACATTATGGTTGGTGTAAACATCAATATCGCCGGCAATTTTCATGGCCTTGGCGGCAATTTCCTCAAGCGGCATATTGGGCACCTCATAGAGAGCTTTGGCCGCCGCCATGGCATAATTTCCGCCGCTGCCGATACCGATAATTCCGTCATCCGGCTCCATCACCTCTCCGGTACCTGAAATCACCAGTGATGTCTCTTTGTCAGCCACAATCATAAAAGCCTGTAGCTGGCGCAAATACTTATCCATGCGCCAATCTTTGGCCAACTCCACCGCCGCCCGCTTGAGCTGGTTGGCGTGTTTTTCAAGCTTGGCCTCCAACCGTTCAATCAACGTAATTCCGTCTGCTGCAGCACCTGCAAAACCGGCAATGATATTGCCGTTGCCAATCCGACGAACCTTAACCGACTTGGACTTAAATATAACACTTTCTCCCAAAGTAGCCTGCCCGTCTCCGGCCATCACCACCTCATTACCGCGCCGCACGCACAAAATCGTTGTCATCTGTCTTTCCTTCTTATGTTTTCAATCTTCTCTTTATTTAGGTAATGTTTTTGCCAAATGCAAGTAAAGTCCGCAACGCGGACCTTACTTTTAAGACTTTTGGCTTGAAAGAACTACTTTCTTTCCAGACCTTTCATCGGCACCGGCGTCTTATCCTTTGATGCATCAATTGCATCAGCTAAAGGAGTATATGCCTTAAAGCCAACGGGCTTGCGAGTTCCAAAATCACGCCCGCAAATCTCAAGCCCCAAACCTTTCAGAGCCGTCTCAATCGGAATGAAGAGGTCAGGATTCTCATCTGTCTTTTTGGTCTTATGCGCCAAACCGACAATATTGCCGTTTTTATCAATCAACGCGCCACCCAAGGTCACGGTCTGAACAAAGGTATCAACGATAATCTCCGCATCGCCGGTTTCGCTCCAACGATATCCGATAACCTTGCCTTCATTGTCCAGATAACCTTCACCCTCAGTGTCCAAATCAAGCAATCCCAAAGTCATAAGGATATCTTTGTTGACCTCCGGCAAATCAAGCGACAACGGCAATGGCGCAAATTGTGTCGGCTGATCAAGCAGTAACAATGCCACATTCTTGTTGGGATTAACTCGCATCGCGGCCGCTTTCATCTCTTTACCGTTAATGGTTTTGAGTTTGAACGTGTTGTTGTCTTTCACCATTAAGTCAGCAGAAGTCAGGACCAGATTGTTGGCAACAATAAGCCCGGCACCTTTCTGCCCCTTGGCATTTTCAACCGAAACAATAGAAGCTCTGACCTTATAGAGATTTTGAGCGTTTAAATTTTCATAAGGAGCTTGGTTTTGGATGCAGAAACGATTGTTTGCGTCGGCAAAAGAGCTTTCAACCAGTTGTTTGCTGTCAATAAGCGCCTTATCTTCGGTTTCAAGCAGAACATCGACCCAGTAATCATCTGTCATTTTAACATTGTCGGAAACATTTTGGATAACAACGCCGCCTTTTTCATCAATACGGGCAGCCTTGCATTTGCTGTCTATGGCGACAACACCTCCCGTACCGGAAATACCCGAAGTCATTTCAATCACGCCGCCTGTTCCGGCAATACCCGAATTTTCTGCAACAGAATAGACAGGTTCCAAAGAGGTTGTAACCACCGGCTGCATAACAACTTCTGTCTGGGCAGGTAAAACACCGGCAGAACACTCTTGCAGCATTTCAACGCCTTTCATTTCTTGGCCATATTGAGAAGCAAAAGTTTGGTTTTTAGCCTCAATGCCTTGCAAATAGCCAAGCTGTCTGGCCAATTCCTCAGGGCGAATTCTCTGCGCTACAGTTGAATTAAAGCACTGGATTTCAGGCACTTTTGTTAAAGCATCTTCAAAAGCGCGCTCCACAAGCAAAGTCTCACCGTTGGGTTCGCCCTCAGAAATTTGGCCATAACCGGTCGTCATCCCTTTGCAGTAAACCTCTTGTTTATCAAGGCTCATAACTCTCCAGACAACAGTCATCTCCGATGATCCGCTGCGCAGTTTCTTTTGTTTAACATTTTCCCAGTCGAACTCATCACAGATATTCATGAAATAGTCGGTAATTTCGGCAGTCATAATATATTCCGGCGTTTGGATTTTATCAGAAGCCGGATAATAAGGACTGCTTTTTTCAACCACCACCGGATAAAAATCGTTCATCGTTTCAAAGAACACGTCAAAGAAGCGCATATCTTTCTGCATGGCGCGTCCTTGGTTTAAGAATACGTTTTTGCTTTCTCTGCGGCAGCCAAAGATACGGAAGCGATAATTGCCGAGTTTATCATTATAATTTTCGTACTCTCCGCCTTTTTTGATACGGAAATCAACATATTCAAGTTTTATGGGGGCAAAGCTGTTGCGGCTCTGATGCAGCCAAAAATAAGCATCTTGCTGTTCTTCATCAATAATCAAGGTCTGATATCTGGGCTTACTTGTATCTTGCAGATAAGAGAACCTCTTAACCGGCTTTTTCTTAACCGGTTCACACATACAATCAAACAACCCCAAAGTCGATTCGCTTCCGTCACACATACAAGGAATAAGCTCTGGGCTTTCCTTGCTGCAAGAGATGAGCAAAAGCACAGCTGCAACAGTTTTCAGGCCAACAAACTTTTTCATAATTAAAACTCCCGTTTATCTTTTGCCGGGCAGGCTGCGGCGATAAGACAGAGCCTCGGCTATATGCAGTTTATTAAGTTTTATTTCTTTTTGCAAGTCCGCAATTGTTCTTGCTAACCGCAAAGTCCGATGATACGCCCTAGCCGAAAGTTTATTTTTCTCGGCAAAGTTGATAAGAAGCGTTTTTGCATCATCAAACATTTCCGCAGCTTCTTCCAATAATTTACCTTTAAGATCGGCATTAGTCCGCACATTTTTAGCCCCCATTGCCTTAAAACGAGCTTGCTGGAATTCTCTTGCTTCCATCACTCTTTTTCTGATCAAATCTGAGCTCTCGCCTTTTTTGACATCGGCCAAATCCCAGGGGCTGACAGCCGGAACCTCTATCTGAATATCAATACGATCCAGCAAGGGGCCTGAGATTTTTGCCTGATACTCGACAGCACAATGAGGCGCTCTGGCACATTCCAAAGCCGGCTCGCCCAAATGTCCGCATCGGCACGGGTTCATGGCGGCCACCAGCTGAAAATTAGCCGGATAGGTTGTGTGGGCATTAACTCTGGCAATGCTGACATACCCGTTTTCCAAGGGCTGTCTCAAAGCCTCCAGCGTAGATTTATTAAATTCGGGCAACTCATCCAAGAACAAAACCCCGTTGTGGGCCAAAGAGATTTCCCCCGGTGTTGCCTTGCGCCCGCCGCCGACCAAAGCCGGTGTAGAGGCATTATGGTGCGGCGCCCGAAACGGCCGTTCAAAAGAAATTTTGCCTTCTTTGAGTTCACCGGCAACGGAATGGATCATACTGGTTTCCAGAGCTTCTTCCACCGTAAGCGGCGGTAAAATCCCGGGTAGCCTTGCCGCCAACATGGATTTTCCGGCCCCCGGCGGCCCGATCATCAAGAGATTATGCCCTCCAGCGGCTGCAACTTCCAGGGCTTTTTTAGCACTCTCCTGTCCCTTGACATCGGCCATATCCAAAAGAGAGAGTTTGGCCTCGGCTTGTTTGGCCACAGGTTCTGAGAGAAGACGATTTCCTTTTAAGTGGTTTAAGAGTTCAGTTAAATTAGCGGCCGCGGCAATGGGCTCCACTCCGGCCCACATGGCTTCCGAGCCTTGAGCAGCGGGACAAATCAAGCCAAGTCCGCGGCGTTTGGCTGCACTTGCAGCCGGCAACACACCGTTAACCGGCAAAATAGAACCATCTAAAGAAAGCTCTCCCATCACCAAATAATCTTTGAGCTTATCAGATGGCGCCACCCCCATCACTGCCAACACTGCCAAAGCAATGGGCAAATCGAAATGCGAACCTTCTTTGAGCAAATCAGCCGGCGCCAAGTTGATGACGATTCTCTTGGCGGGTAATTGCAAACCCAACGATTGAAGAGCTGAACGGACACGCTCCTTACTTTCGGCAATGGCTTTATCGGGCAAGCCGACAATAATAAAATTGGGCAAACCTGAAGTCATCTGCACTTGCAGGTCTACGTCTAAAACCTCTAAACCGTTAAAAGTGATAGTATTTATCCGTCCCAACATTTTATAAGTTTACCAGCGTGGTGTCGTCTCAGAATCCCGCCAACGTCTGGTCGGATAGGTGTCGACCTTCAAAAAATCATAGTTAGCGGTTTTATAGGGAATATCTTTGAAACGCACATATCCTTTCTGCTCAAAATATTTGGCGCAATCTTCGGCAGAATTTTCATTGTTTCCGTAACAACGAACGATGGTGCGATCCCGCAGATTTTGCAACCCGATTTGCTCCTGCGCATCCGGCAGAGCAGCTTGTGCGGCGGCACTTTGCGCAAGAAAAAGAGCAACTCCTGCCAATCCAAACATTTTAAAGATACGCATTTTAGAATCCTTTCATATGTTACCACATTAAGGAAAAAAGATTAAATCTTCATTAAAAAATATGCAAAAAATGCTTGCAAAAATAAGTTTTTATGGTATTTTCAGGCTCGTCCCTTGCTGTATAAAAAGATACGGCTATACAAGAACCGGTTTTAGGGATTGCCCCTAGAACCATTTGTTGAGAGATCCAAAAGGAGATTAAAATAATGACCAAATATGAAAGCGTGCTGATTGCACGTCAGGATTTGGGCTCTTCTCAGGTAAACAACATTGTATCAGACATGAGCAAAGTTATTGCCGACCAAGGAGGAGAAGTTGTCCGCGTTGATAACTGGGGTTTGAAAAACCTTGCTTATCGCATTAAGAAAAACCGCAAAGGCCACTATGTTCTTTTGAACATTTCCGCTCCGGCTCAAGCAATTGCCGAGTATGAGCGTTTGTTAAGAGTTAACGAAGACATCATCCGCTACATGACCGTTAAGGTTGAAGACTTCTCTGAAGCCTTGAGCAATGACGGTTCAGAAGCAGCTGCTGTTGAAGAATAGGAGAAAGAGCAATGGCTAAACAAGTATTCTTTAGAAGAAAAAAGAGCTGCCCGTTTTCCGGTGAAGACGGCTTAAAGATTGACTACAAGGATGTAAAATTGCTTTCTCGTTACATTTCAGAGAAAGGCAAGATAATTCCCAGTCGTATCACATCAGTTTCTGCCAAAAAGCAAAGAGAATTGGCCCGCGCCATCAAGCGTGCCCGTTATCTTGGTCTTTTGCCTTATGTAGCAATGTAAGAGGAGAAAAGAAATGGAAGTTATTCTGCTCGAACATGTAGAAAAATTAGGTAAGATGGGCGAGAAAGTAAACGTTAAAAACGGTTATGCCCGCAACTACCTTTTGCCTTCTAAGAAGGCTTTGCGTGCCACAGAGGCAAACTTGGCTGTTTATGAGAAACAAAAAGCCGAGTTGGAAGCTCACAACAAAAAGATGCGTGAAGAAGCTGACAAGCTTGCAGAATCTTTGAAAGGATTTTCTGCTGTTCTGATTCGCCAAGCAGCTGAGACCGGCCAATTGTACGGTTCTGTCACCATTCGTGACATTGCCGCCGCCATCAAAGAGGCCGGCTTTGGCGTAGAGCGCCGTCAGGTATTTTTGGAAAAAGCCATCAAAGACTTGGGTGTTTACCAAGTAAAATTGAACCTTCATCCAGAAGTTTCTCAAACCATTTTGGTAAACGTAGCTCGTACTGATGACGAGGCCAAAAAACAAGCTAAAGCTTTTTCTGCCGAATAAGCTTTAATGTGGTTTTAGAAAAACCCGCTCTTATCGGAGCGGGTTTTTTATTTGCTTATTATGGCTCAAATTTTCTCTGAACGAATATGCGGGCATCACCAAAGTTGCCAAAGCAGACAAGCCTACCAAAATATAGACAACGCGGCTCAAAATACTCATCGGGCCAAACAAAAATGCAACCAAATCAAAGTCAAAAGCGCCGACCAAACCCCAGTTAAGCCCACCGACAATAGTTAGAATCAAAGCCAAGTTTTTCCAAAAGTTATTCATTTTTATCTCCTTGTAAAATTTTGCAATACAGATATGATATATAAGCAACGAAAACAATTTCAAGCCAATGGGAGAGGCTTTTATGTATAGCGAAAAATTCAAGACTTTTATAAAGATGTGGGAGGAAGAATTTGCGATTCAAAAAACCATAGATGAAAAAGTCTGCGAGGACAGAGATGGCAATCCCATTCCCTGGTATACTTATCCGGCAATAGAATACTTGGACCAATTTGATTATTCGGACAAGAAGGTTTTTGAATTTGGCTGTGGCAATTCCTCAAAATATTGGGCAAAAAAAGCCCAAGAAGTCATCAGCGTGGAAGATAATCCCGATTGGTTTGCCAAATGGCAGCAAGAGCTGATAGCCGCAAACCAGAAGGTTTTACTAAGAAACGAAGATGAAAGTTATGAAGGCGCTATTTTAGAAGGCCAAAAAACTTATGATGTTATTATCATTGACGGTAAACGCCGTGCTGAATGCGCCAAAACCGCTCTGCAAAGGTTATCTGCCGGAGGGTTAATTATCTTAGATGACAGCGACCGCATTAACACCAGTTTGGAATATAAAAGAGCTGTCTCAATCTTACGTGCAGAGAATTTACTGCAAGTTGATTTTTATGGCTTTTGCCCGATGAACAACTATACCAAAACCACCTCTTTATTCTTCAGAAGAGACTTTGATTTCAAATCAAAATTTGAGGTCCAACCCATAAACGGCATCGGCAATCTTTGGAGCATGAGCCGAAGAACCCGCAAAGAGTTCATCAACAAACAAAAAGAAGAAGATAAAAAAGAAAATTAACGCTGCGCGAGTTTTGCCGCCGCGGAAGCAATTTGCAAAATTGCATAGCTCAAAATCTCCGGCGCCGGCATATTGGTTGTTTTGCAGTCTTTTTCACATTTATAAAGAAGCTCCAAAACGGAAAACACTCTGTCTTTGGGCCAAATGGCGAGCTGACGCTTAAAAGAAGAAAGCCGATAAAACATCACCTTGGGCACCAGTTTTTCAACCGCCTTATCTGCGGAATCCCCCTTTTCCATAAACGCCAAACAATTAAGTATCCGATAAAAATGGTATGTCAAAGAGCGAGTAATAGAAACCGGCTCTTCGCCTTCGTTTAGCATTTTTTGCAAAGCCGCCTGCGCCTTTTGGCTGTAACCGCCGGCCGCAAAGAAGCAAACATCTTCGGACGAAGATGAAGATTGATCAGCCACCACCGCTTTAACATCATCAATTGTGGCGTTTTTCTTATCCCCGATATAAGTAATAAATTTCTCAAGCTCGCTCAAATTTGTTTTGCGGTCATTAGACATTCTGGCACAAAACAACTGCAAAGCCTCATTGCCGATAGTAATTCCGGCCTCAATAAATTTAGCGCGCGCGGTAGAAAAAACATCCTCATCTCGGTCTTCATAACAAGCAACTGCCGCCATATCTTCTCTTTTTTCAGCCAACCCGACCAAAGAAGATTTTTTATTAAGAGAGGCTGAAGAAATGACCAACAATGTGTCTGAGGAACTGTTATCAAGCATTGCGGCCAAATGTTTGGTTAGACTATTGTCGGCATCTTTGATGATGATAACTCTGCGTCCGCCCATCAAAGATTGGCTGTTATATTCAGAAATCATCAAGCCCGGATCAGAGTTAACATCAGCCCCGTTAAGATAAACAACCGCAAACGGATCATACAAATCTTTGGAAACGGTAAGAATAAGTTTGCGCACATACTCTGCCACCAAGCCTTCATTACTGCCATAGACCAAAAACCCTTTAACAGCCGGCTCCGGTTTTTTAAGGTATTTATCTATTTGTGCGGCTTTATAAATCAAGATTATTGTCCTTTTTGCCAAGCTGAGAATGGAAATAAGCTCCCAAACGCAAAGCTATATCATTGGCGATAATTTTAGCGGCATCGGTTTCGGTTTTTTTCTGAGCCATGGTTGTAGAATAAGGATTAGCCATAATATCGTAGCTCACATAAGCAATACTATCACCTTTCACCAAAGTTTTGCTGCCTTCCAACAGCTCATATCCAACCTTATAGCTGACACGTTCACTGGTTGCCGTAATATCACGACGCATAGCTTGTTGCACAACATTGCGGCTAATAAGTTTAACTTGCAAGCGATATTTTGGATTTTTAGGAATTCCGGTTGGCGTAATCAAATCGAGCAAATTATTGCGTAGTTGCTGGCCAAATCTATCAGCAATTCTTTCCACCTTAACCTGCGCCATCTCGGTTGTAATAGAGGTATCCGTCTTTCCGCCGAAATACCAAGAACTTGTAGTATCACGCTTTACATACAAGGGCTCAAAACCACAGCCGGAGAGCACTATGGCCAAAAGACAAAGCAACCATTTTTTACTCATTTTCTTTCTCCTTCATGCTATCCGACTGTTTTTTATTTTAGGCAACAATGTTCACGATTTTGTTAGGAACCACGATAATTTTCTTAACCGTTTTTCCTTCCAACTGGCGCTGAACATTATTAATCTCCAAAGCAGCCTTTTCCACCTCTTCCCGCGGAGCATCCTTAGGCATCTCCAAGGTACCGCGAACTTTTCCGCAAATTTGCACGGCATAAGTTACTGTTGTTTCCTCTGCCAATTTGGGGTCGCCAACCGGCCAAGCCTCGGTAATGACTAAGGTGTTATTGCCCAAACGTGCCCACATCTCCTCTGCCAAGTGAGGCGTAAACGGAGACATTAAACGAACAAGAGTACTGTAAAGTTCAGCAGCGAGTTTCTCAAGAGAAGACATATAGTTCACAAAAGTCATCAGCGAAGATACAGTGGTATTAAACTTCATCTGATCAACACGCTCTGTCACTTCCAAAATGCACTTATGCATAGCGCGCAGATCATTTGCGGTTGCCGGAATATCATAAACTTTCTTGAAAAGATTATAAATTTTGCCGACAAAACGATAAACGCCCATCAAGCTTTCATCAGACCACATGGCCACTTGGTCAAACGGCCCGATAAACATCTCATACAAACGGAAAGTGTCAGCACCATAAGCATCAACAATATCATCAGGATTGATGACATTTCCGCGAGACTTTGACATTTTCTCCCCGTTTTCGGCCAAAATCATACCATGAGAAGTACGTTTTTTATAAGGCTCCTTGGTTGGCACCAAACCACAATCATAGAGGAACTTGTGCCAAAAACGAGAATAAAGCAGGTGCAAAGTGGTGTGCTCCATTCCTCCATTATACCAATCAACCGGCATCCAATACTCCAGAGCTTCTTTAGAGGCAAATTCCTTATCATTGTGCGGATCACAATAACGCAAGAAATACCAAGAAGACCCTGCCCAGTTTGGCATGGTATCAGTCTCTCTGCGTGCATGGCCGCCACATTTCGGACAAGTGGCATTGAGCCAATCACCGGCTTTAGAAAGAGGCGATTCGCCTTCATCATTAGGATGATAATCCGGCACCGGCGGCAAAGTGAGCGGCAACTCAGATTCAGGGATCGGCTGCCAACCGCATTTTTCACAATAAACCATAGGAATAGGTTCACCCCAATAACGCTGACGAGAGAACACCCAATCACGCAATTTGAAGTTAACTTTTGCCCGCCCAAAGCCATGAGAAGTCGCATACTCAATAGCAGCCTTCATGCCGTCTTCTTTATTCATACCGTTCAAGAAACCTGAGTTGATATGGGCTCCGTCTTCTTCCCAGGCTTTTTCTGAGATATCCCCGCCTTCCAACACTTGGATAATGGGAAGATTAAAGACCTTGGCAAAATCATAGTCACGTTGGTCATGGGCCGGCACCGCCATAATTGCACCGGTTCCATACCCGGTCAAAACATAGTCAGAGATAAAGACCGGAATTTCTGCTCCCGTAAATGGGTTAACAGCCTTAACCCCTTTGAGCTCAACACCGGTTTTTGAATCATCCATGGTTCTTTGCAGATCAGACTTTTTAGCTGTAGCCTCAACATAAGCTTTTACTTCATCAGGGTTAGAAAACTTGCTCATATACTTCTGCACAAACTCATGTTCCGGTGCCAAAACCATATAGGTCACACCAAAAGCAGTATCCGGACGCGTTGTAAAGACAGTTAATTTGTCATCTCCGAATTTGAAATCGAGCTCGGCACCTTCAGAGCGGCCAATCCAGTTAATTTGCTGAGATTTGACTCTGTCAATAAAATCGAGCCCTTCCAAATCATTGATGAGTCTGTCGGCATACTTGGTAATGGCAATCATCCACTGCTCTTTGTCTTTGCGAACAACCTCTGCGCCGCAACGCTCGCAATGTCCGTTGACAACTTCTTCGTTAGCCAAGCCAACCTTACAAGACGGACACCAGTTGATGGCGATTTTATCTTTATAGGCCAAGCCTTTTTCAAAGAACTTAATGAACATCCATTGTGTCCATTTATAGTATTCCGGAGAAGAAGTATCGATACATCTGTCCCAATCAAAGCTAAAGCCCAAAGATTTCAACTGCTTGATAAAAGTTTCAATATTTTTCTTAGTAGATACGGCAGGATGTACTCCGGTTTTGATAGCATAGTTTTCAGCCGGCAGTCCAAAAGCATCAAAGCCCATCGGATAGAGCACATTAAAGCCCTGCATTCTTTTTTTGCGGGCAATAACATCCAATGCGGTATAAGATCGTGGATGTCCCACATGCAACCCCGCACCGGAAGGGTACGGAAATTCAACCAACGCATAAAATTTTGGTTTGCTCTTGTCTATCTCAACATGGTAGGCCTTTTCATCATCCCAGATTCCCTGCCATTTTTTTTCTATTTTTTTGAAGTTATAACGATCTTCCAAAGGCCATTCTTTTTGCCACTCTGCAAAGCTCTCTTTGCCGTCAAATCT
>CALXVW010000086.1 GCA_944392185.1 uncultured Alphaproteobacteria bacterium | reverse complement strand
CGCGATAAATTTCCAGCGCTTTTTGGGTGAGTTCCTGCAAAAGCTGAGTGTTGACCTGCAACGTGCTGGAAAGAGCCGTGCGTTTGAGCTCCAGATAGACGCTGACACTGCCGCGCTGTAGGTATTGAGCGGCAATCCGCCTAAACTCAAAAGCCAAATCCTCCAAAGTTTGCGGCAGTTTGGTTTTGATATCTAAGGCTTTACCGTTGACGCTTTTGACCTCAAACAACCAAGAGATATTGCTTAAATCTGTCTGTAATTCGCCGGAAGCTCTTGCAAATCCGGTCATGCTTGCTATAGTCAAGATAACACTCCTCAAATTTGGTTTTGGTGTATTATATAATCAAATATTTAAAAAGTTTTTACTTTGGAGAAAAAATATGCCTCAATTTAAAAATGTCTTAATCACCGGTGCCTCCAGCGGAATAGGCGAGGCCCTGGCCAAACACTATGCTTTGGCAGGGGTTGATAATTTATTTATCTGCGGACGCAACCAAGAGCGGCTGGAGCAAGTGGCCAAAGCCTGCCGCCAAAACAAGGTTGTGAACGTCCACACCCAAGTTTTAGACATCACCGACCGCGCCGCCACCAAAGCCTGGATAGAAGAATGCGAAAAAGAGGCTCCGCTTGACCTGGTTTTTGCCAATGCGGGCATCTCCACCGGAGAAGAAACAACCGAGAACATATACAACACTTTCAACACCAACGTCTTTGGAGTTTTAAACACGGTTTTGCCGACAATTGAGATTTACCGCCGGCGCAAAGAACCGGCCTGCAAGAGCATTGCCATCACCAGCTCCATTGCCGGCTACCACGGGCTCATGACCTGCCCGTCATACAGTGCCAGCAAAGCCGGAGTAAAGGCCTGGGGAGAAGCCTTGCGCCTAGCCCTCAAAAAAGAGGGAATAAACGTCAGTGTCATTTGCCCCGGTTTTGTCCGCTCCCGCATTACAGATAAAAACACCTGCCCGATGCCGTTTTTTATGGAGGCAGACAAAGCGGCCGCCATCATTGCCGAGAGATTGAGCCGCAATGTCGGATTGATAGCTTTTCCGTGGCCGATGAGGTTTGTCTCCTGGCTTGGTTCCATTCTGCCAAACTGGCTGAGTGAATTTATTTATTCGCGCCTGCCTTATAAAGTTTAGGCTCGCCGAAAGATCGCTTGCGCACCAAATACAAGAGGATAATAAGCGCCGGCACCGACATTAATGCGGTAAGGACAAAGAACGCCGCCCAAGATATTGCCCCGGCCACAAAACCCGATGTTGCGGCAAAGACATCTCTGGCCAGGCTCATAAAAGAGCTGAGCAGGGCATATTGGGTGGCGGTATAAGCGCTGTTGCAAAGAGAGGAAAGATAGGCCACAAAGGCAGCAGTGCTCATTCCGCCGGAGATATTTTCGATAGAGATTGTCACCATCAAGACATAGATATTATGCCCGGCATAAGCTTGCCAAACAAAGATGAGGTTTGAAAGTCCCTGAAGCACCCCACACCACAACAAAGACTTGATAATGCCAAAACGGCTGACCAACAAGCCACCGACCAAAGTACCGACAATGGTTGCAATCACGCCATAAACCTTAATAACAGAGGCAATTTCTATTTTGCTAAAGCCCATATCATCATAGAAGGGATAAGCCATCGGCGCCATATAGGCATCGCTCATGCGGTAGAGAAAGACAAACATCAGAATCAAAACCCAATGTGGGCGGCCCATAAAATCTGCCAAAGGATTATAAACGGCATTTTTCAAAAACCGCACGGCTCTGGCAAAGAAAGATTTTTTCTCACCTTTGGCGGGGAGAAGCTCTGTTTGGAGCGGCTCTTTGGCACATAATATCGTTATCATGCCGATAACAACACAGCAGGCCATGATTTTATAGACATCTTCCCAGGGCAAAACGGCGGCCATAAACAAAGCTCCTGCGCCCGAGAAAAGTGTTCCGAACCGATACCCCAAAACAAACACGGCCACACCGGCGCCTTGCTCTCGGTTATTAAAACTTTCGATTCTATATGCGTCCAAGACAATATCTTGCGTTGCCGAGGCCACCACGGTCAAAAAAGCAAACACGGCCATATGCCACGGATGCAAAGCCGGATTAGTCACAGACATTCCCCCCAGAGCCAAGAACAAGCCTAGTTGCGCACACAACGCCCAGCCGCGGCGACGGCCCAAGCGGCCAAACAGCGGAAGCCTCACCCTATCGACAATGGGAGACCACAGCCACTTGAGGCTATAAGGGGTGCGTGCCAAAGAAAACAAGCCGATAGCGGCCAAAGAGACCCCGGCATCTTTGAGCCACAAACTAAAAGTGCCAAAAACCAACAGATATGGCAATCCGCTTGAGAAACCAAGCAGAAGCATCACCAACATTCGGCGGTCGCAATAGACTTTTCCGGCCTCTATCCACTTCTGAAACATTTTTACTCCTGTTATTTTTTTCCTCTTAGCACAAGAGGCTTAAGAAATAACTAAGACGATTTATTTTTATTGCGCCAAACAAGAGTTAACAAAAGCAACCTCATTATCTTTCTCAAGCAACGCGGCGGTCAAGAGTTCCTCATTTTTTCCGCTAAGAGTACTGAGAGCGCTCAAATACTCACCGCCATTACCCAAGGCGGCCTCATATTGCAAGGCCTCAAAATTGAATAAAGCAAAGCGTTTTGCCTGGCTCTTTTTAAGAAACTCTTGTTTTTGCACGGTGCTCAAACCTTTAGGCTCCATTTGCAGATAGATTTGGTTTTGTTTATATTCCCACACACCGCCACTTGCCGCATCGGTCAACCAGCTGGGCCAAAAAGTGATATTAAAAAAGGCCGTTCGGTTGACGGTTGAGCGCAGAGTTATCACGCGGTCATTATATCCTTTCTTTTTGGCCACCAGCTGGATAGCATCGGCAGAGCGGTCTATTGTTGTTTTGCAGGGAGTATTACAAACTTCTATTCCGTCGATATAAACCGTTGTTGAGGGGGTGCTGGCATCAAAAGTCACTTCTTGAGTTGTGCCGCTAAACAAAGTTCCGCAGGCTGCAAGAGTCATAATTCCAAGGAGCAAAAATTTTTTCATGGTTAAAACATCCTTATAAGAAAAAAGTTCATAAAAAACCCGCGCTTCAAATACAGAAGGCGGGCGGATGTTCAGAAACCACACTAAACCAAGTGGCCCAGCTTATTAAAGCAAAAGCCCTATTCGCCGGCATCCGCCCAAAGGCAATGCCGGCATAAAATCGGCGGTCGTTATGCCACGACCAGTTTAGTTAGGGTTCTGAAGCCCTAAGCACACCCTTTTTGTGTGCCTGTTTTCAGATTAAAACAAATAAAATTATTTGCAAGAAAAAACCGTGTTAAGCATGCAACACGGTTAAAAAACTACAAAGATACCATATCTTCCCAATACGGGATAATATGCCTAAAGGCGCCATAAATCATTGGCCACGTCATATCCCAATACAAACAGCAAGTAATAAAAGACAAAGTAAACACACAAACAAAAAACCAGGCACCATTACCTACTCTATAAAAAATTTTTTGCATTTTAAACGAACGCGGACAAATAAAAACAGTGCCGACCCCAACGATAATTACGATATCATACACCAAAAAAAGAAAATTGAAAGGAACGTAGAATTGAACCTTCAACGGAAGTATCATGAAAAAAACTGCTATACTCAGCAAAAAAAACGATATTATAAAAATAATCACGTTATAAAGTTTATCCCATATTGTCATCTGCGTTCCTTTCAGTGCATTTTAGCTTACTTTATTCAAAATCAAAAGTAAACCACCTCTTTTTAATAATACCCCATTCCGTTTCTTTGGCGACGTTGTTTTTCCTCCTCTTCCTCATCATCTTCTTCAGACTTTTCAAAACATTAAACAAGAAATTAAAGAAGGATATTAGTACCGCTGGGTTCTATAAAACCAACCTTCATCAATCAATTCTTATATACCCACGAGACAACATTGCCACCGTTGTCGGCCAATACATCAAATTGATAATCACAGATAAAATCAAAACCACATAAAA
>CALXVW010000085.1 GCA_944392185.1 uncultured Alphaproteobacteria bacterium | reverse complement strand
CAAGCTGACATTTACGGATGAGGCTCTGCGCGCCATAGCCAAAAAGGCAATAGAGCGCAAGACCGGAGCCAGAGGTTTGCGCGCCATTATGGAAGATAATTTGCTTGAGCTGATGTATGATATCCCTGATAAAAAAGACGTTGCGGAAATAGTCATAGACGAGCACGTTATAAACGATGGCAAGGAGCCAAAATTCATCTTGAAGAAGAAAGAAGATAAAGCCGCATCATAGGCAATAAAATCAAAAACCCCGCTTGGGAAGTTATCTAAGCGGGGTTTTTTGTTAGTCAGTTAGTTGGATATGGACTTTTTTACCATAATACAGGATGAGGCGCCAATACTTACGCAGAGAAAGTTTGCCGCCACATTCGATTATATCAATCCAATCAACGGGAAATTTTAATTGCTTTGCCACAAAACTGATTGTTTGCCTTTTATTTAACCTGATTTGCCTTAATTGCGGGCCGATTTCTTGCCGCCAGGTTTCTTGAATGGTTCTATAGTTCATCGTTTCAAACTCCTAAATTTCTTGAAAAAAAAGAAACCGCCCTAAACAAATTTAAGGCGGGGAGTTCAGAACTGTACAGATACAGTCTACCTTATTCGTCATGCAAGCATGCTTATATCGGCAGCTCCCCAAAAGAGGAGTTTTTATCTGTAAGGAGCTCTGACACTCCGCAGGAGCAACTCGCGCCTGCGGAAATGATATTAGAGCAGAAAAATTAAAATGCAATTAATTTGTGCAAGAGGGCAGCATTTGTTTGAACATGGCACCCAAGATTAGCGAAACGAACTTTGTGAGTTGAGCGGATTACAGCTAGGTTATGCCTCCGGTCGCTTGACCGGCGGATTACAGCGGAGTTATCGAGGTGCGCGTTCGCACTGCCTCCGGTCGCTTGACCGGCGCTTGCCTGGTTAGAGGTCGGAACCCTGAATATTTTTGATTTGAGCCTCGATGAGCTCTTTGTCATAGGATAGGGCAGGCTCTTTTTTGATGCCGCCTTTGAGCTTGGCCTCAACTTGTTTGCGGTCGAGTTCTCCGGTATCATCCTTGAGGTCAATAGCGTGCTGCCATTGAAATCTGGCCTCGTTCTTGCGGTTTGTAAACCAGTAGACATCGCCCAAATGGTCGCTGATGACGGCGTTGGCAGGGGCAGCCTCAGTGGCTTTTTCCAGATATCCTTCAGCCATTCCGTAGTAGCCAAGGTTGTAAAGAGCCCAGCCTAAGCTGTCATTGATATTGGGGTCATCCGGCGCTTGGTTATAGGCGCTGACAATCATGGTGAAGGCCTCATTGATATGTTTTTCTTGCTTGAGCCAGGTATAACCGAGATAGTTCAAAACCAGATAGTGGTTTTGGCTGAGCTCGGCAGCTTTCAGAAGAGCTTCTTCGGCCTTTTCCCACTCGCCGGCTTGTTCATAGGAAACGCCCAGAGCATAATACAACACCCAAACGCTGTCATTTTTGCCGCTGGATTTAATGGCTGCCTTGTAGTATTTGATAGCTTCTTCGGGGCGATTTTTCATACGCAAGACATCGCCGAGGTCGAGATAGATTTGGGCATTTTCATAATCCAAACTCAGAGATTTAAGAAGCAGCTCTGCGCTGTCATAATCATTAAGTTTGATGAAGTTGTTGGCTTTTTTGAGCTGTGCGGCATAATAAGCGGGAGAAGATTCTTCGATTGATTCATAGACATCGTTGGCATCTTCAAACATTTGGCGGTCTTCCAAGATATCTGCCAACAAGAGTTTTGCCAAATCATAATTTGGGTTTTGGTATATGGCCAAGCTGGTAAACATATGCGCGACATCAATAATTTCATCATAGCGGAAAGTGGCGGCGATGCTGAACAAAGCCTCCGCAGCTCCCTCGCTTGGGGAGGAGATGATGCGTTTTGCATTTTGCGGAGTTGAGTTTTGCACGGTTTTGGTGAAGGCGCGCAACATATCGGCAATAACCTTTTCATCATTAAAGCCCCCAACCAAAGCAAGAGCTTTTTCCTTTTGATCGGTGCGAATATAGAAATTAGAGATGATTTGCAAAGAGCGCAGAGAAAGCTCCATAGATTCGTTGGTAATAATGAGGTCATAGTGCTTTTGAGCTTCGCGGTTGCGGTTGAAGAAGTCATTAATCATTCCGGCGTGGAAGTGGTAGATAGTTTTGAAGCTAGGTTCACTCTTAAGTTTTCCGAGAGCTTCAAGGGCTTTGTCTGGTTGATTAAGTCCGACATAGTTCCATGCATTAAGGAGCGGAGCGATGAATTCCTTATAAGCAGGATTGTCAAAGTTTTGAGTATCTTTAATGCTTTGGTCATAGTTTTGATTATGCATATCTTTAACGGCTAAGACAGTATAGGCAAAGTTATCTTTATTACCGTTTTCTATATTTTGTTTGGCATAGATAGCGGCCTCATCGATACGGCTTTTAGAAACCAGAATGAGGTACAAGCGGCTGATGAGTTCTTCATTTTTGGGATCAGCTTTTAAGGCTTGGATATAGTAATCGGAAGCGCTATTAAAATCGCGGCGCAAATGAGCGACTCTTCCGGCCAAATAAGCGCCATAAGGTTTTTGAGTTTGTTTTTTTTCAAGCTCATTGGTATTAACCTGTTGTTTTGGAGGAGTTTGCATTTCTTGATTTGTATAAGAGCAAGAAACAAAGACAGCGATTGCCGCAGCCAAGACGCCTAAAAAAGTCCAACGAGCCATTGTCATAATCAATCCTCAAAACATCTGCAAACATTGTTATATTATAGATTTAAAAAAAATCTACAATAGGGAAATAAATATATTATCAAAATTGTGTAAATAAATGTTTTATCTTGCAAAAAGGAAGAAATGAGCTAACTTTGAGATTATGATGAGAAAAATATCGGAAGCAAAAGAGATTTTAGAGTGGTATATGTTAGCCGGGGTTGAAGAAACCTGCGGAGATGTTCCTTTTGCCTCAATTAAAGAAGAAAAAGAGATATTTACTTCAATTTTGCAACAAGAGAGCAATAATGGAGCGGAGAGGCGTTTGGCCACGACCGGCTTGGCACAAGACACATCAGGAGCGTTTCAGAGTGCACAAGAGATTTGTGCAAAAGCAGAAAGCCTTGAAACCCTAAAGGCAGAGGTTGAAAAGTTTGAAGGCTGCAGTTTGAAATTGACGGCAACACACACGGTGTTTGGAGATGGGAATCCGGAGGCCAAGATATTTTTGGTTGGAGAGGCTCCCGGCGCGGATGAAGACAGAATAGGAATACCGTTTGTCGGGCGCTCTGGTCAATTGCTGGATAAGATGATGTCAAGTATTGGCATAGATAGGAGCGGATATTATATCAGCAATATTTTGCCGTGGCGTCCGCCGGGAAACCGTACGCCGCTGGATTCGGA
>CALXVW010000084.1 GCA_944392185.1 uncultured Alphaproteobacteria bacterium | reverse complement strand
GGCCACATTGATGCCGGTGCAAAATATGTTGTAATGTCTGCTCCTTCTAAGGACGACACCCCGATGTTTGTTTGCGGTGTAAACACCGATTCTTATGTAAAAGGCACCAAGTTTGTATCCAACGCCTCTTGCACCACCAACTGCTTGGCACCCATTGCCAAAGTTTTGAATGATGCATTCGGCATCACCGATGGTTTGATGACCACCGTTCACTCCACCACAGCCACCCAAAAGACCGTAGATGGTCCGTCCATGAAAGATTGGCGCGGTGGTCGTGCAGCATCTGGCAACATCATTCCGTCTTCAACCGGTGCTGCCAAGGCTGTTGGCAAGGTTATTCCGTCATTGAACGGCAAATTGACCGGTATGTCATTCCGTGTTCCGACATTGGATGTATCAGTTGTTGACTTGACTGTTAACTTGGCAAAACCGACTTCTTATGAAGAAATCTGCGCAGCCATGAAGAAAGCCTCCGAAGGTGAGTTGAAAGGTGTTCTGGGCTATACCGAGGATCAAGTTGTATCTTCAGATTTCTTGGGCGATGCTCGTACATCAATCTTTGATGCTAAAGCTGGTATCCAGTTGACTCCGACTTTTGTAAAAGTTGTAAGCTGGTATGACAACGAGTGGGGTTACTCCAACAAGGTATTGGACCTCATTGCTCATATGGCAAAAGTTAACGGATAATCACAAAATAAGCAAACCCTCTTGGCCTGCCAAGGGGGTTTTGTTTTTGCAAAGGAAGAAATAAATGACAGAATACAGAACCATAAAAGACTTGGGAGATTTAAAAGGCAAAGTAGCAATGCTGCGTGCTGATTTAAATGTTCCGATGGATGAGAATTTTCATGTAACCAACACCGCCCGCATTACCCGTACGGTTCCCACCATTAAGACCTTAATGGACAAAGGTGCCAAGGTTGTTGTAATCTCGCACTTTGGTCGCCCGGAAGGCAAAGGGGATATGAAAAACTCATTGTCTCACGTAGCCCCCGAGCTGGAGAAGGCTTTGGGCAAACATGTTGTGTTTGTAGATGACTGCATTGGCCCCAAAGTAGCAGAAGCCATTAAGAACATGAAAGGCGACGAGGTTTTGTTGCTTGAGAATCTCCGTTTTTATAATGAAGAGAAAAAAGGTGATGAAGGCTTTGCCAAAGAGTTGGTAAAACCGGCTGATGTTTATGTATCAGACGCATTTTCAACCGCTCACCGTGCACATGCTTCCATGGTTGCTGCGGTAAAAGAGCGCCCGTCTGCTTTTGGGTTGCTGATGGAAGAAGAGGTAAATGCTCTATCTAAAGGATTGAACAATCCTGAGCGTCCGTTGATGGCCATTGTCGGCGGTTCTAAAGTTTCTACCAAGTTGGATTTGTTGAACAACTTGGTAAAAAAGGTAAACAAGCTGGTCATTTCAGGCGGTATGGCTCATACATTCATGAAAGCCAACGGCATAGATACCGTCAACGAGGCCAATTCTTTGGTTCAGATGGATATGATAGACACCGCCAAAGAGATTATGGCCACTGCCAAAGCTAACAACTGCGAGATTATCTTGCCGCAAGATGTTGTTGTCTCAAAAGAATTTAAGCCGATGGCAGAGCACAAGACGGTAGATTTGGAGCACATCCCGGCTGAGGGTTGGAGCTTGCTCGATGTTGGAGAGAAGACCATTGCCGCTATTAATGCCAAGTTGGAGGAGTGCAAAACTTTGGTATGGAACGGCCCCTTGGGCGTATTTGAGATGAAACCCTTTGACAATGCCACCAACAAAGTAGCCGAGAAAGCGGCCTCCTTGACAGAAGCTGGTAAGCTGACATCTGTTGCCGGCGGCGGTGATACTGTTTCTGCTTTGGCCAATGCCGGAGTAGAGAACAAGTTCTCTTATATTTCAACGGCCGGCGGTGCTTTCCTTGAGTGGATGGAAGGCAAGGAGCTCCCCGGAGTTGTTGTCTTGAAGAAATAAGGCAATAATAGGCAAAAAACAAAAGCGCCTCAAGGTATTGGGGCGTTTTTTGTTATAAAAAAAGCAAATAGGGTTGAAAGGAAAGAGATAGAGATTAGATAAAAGATGTTCCCGATGTCGGTAAGTAGAAATAGATTTTCTTTTGCCGGTATGAGTGAACAAAAAGATTTGCGAAAACAACAAAAGAAAATTTATTTCATTTGTTAGTTGGAAGGATCGGGAAAGAGCAAGGCTTAAGGCTTTGCTCTTTCTTTTTGAGGGAAATGGGGGATTAAATGTTTATAAACCAATGTCTGTTAGAGTGATGGCAAGTGGAAGGATAAATTTTTTAGACAAAATAGTTGATTTTTCACTAATTTATGCTAAAATAAACATAAAGAAAGAATTTGGTAGCAAAGGAATATTCCGATGGCAGAAATTACTCCGTTAAGATTCAAAAAAGATACCAGCTGGGAAGGCGAGAATGAACTCCCCGAGTACTACACAGACGCAGACAAACGTGCGGGCTTACTTGACCTTATGAGCAAGATAAATGCTGAAGGCAAATACATTTTTGATTCAAAAACATGGGAGGACCATAGAAAAGAATATACTGAATTGCTTGCTGCATACCGAAAAGCGGAAGATGATTATAGCAAGTGGAAAAGTGAGCAAGAAGCAAAAGGTATAAAGGCAACACAGTATTTACAAGATGATAAAGCCTCAGAATTCAGGGTAGCAATAAACGAAAGAGAAACTGAATTAAACAGTCGCTTTTCAGAAGAAAAACAAAGAATTTTAAATAGCAATAATCCTGAAGTATCATTAAATTTGCTGCAAGTTTACGGAGAGGTGGAGAAAGATTTAGCAGCGCATCCGGAGTTGAAAGAAAAGTTTGCAGACCTTGAGCGCATAGTTGATAATATGCTTGAGGGAGATAAAGATTCCGGAAAAGATAAAAGCAATCTCAATTTGCAATATAAAGATGGGCAGCTTTTACTGAGGGTTGATAATCTTGGCGGCAGCGGTCTGAAATTTGCCATCAAAGATGACTTATCAATAGTCTTTACCGAAAATCAAACTCTGACAAAAGAGCAAGTTCAAGAGTTTGCTAAATTTTTTGATGATATGGGGATGAGTATTGACAGCTTCACCCCTACAGACAAATTAAAAGTTGTTGATGATAAAGATTCCGGTAAAGAAATCGGCAGTTTTGAAGATATCTTTAGATCTTACAGCCGTGCGGCATGGCGAAATATGGATCTGGAAGAGTTGCGGCGTATTCAAAAAGAGAATGAAGACAACGGAATTTCCAACCCGGCCTTGGACGATGTCATTGCTCAGAAAACGGCAGAAGAGGAATATGCCAGTCAAGATTACGATGCGGACGGCCAAACCGGCCAAACATCAGAAATTGGCGGGGCAGATGCCCCCTCATATGAAGGCAATCCGTTTGCAGAATATCTACAAGAAAAAGATAAAAACATAAGCCTGCGCAAGATGAAAGAAAAGCTCATTGGACGCGCAGGTATCATGCGTATAGATCGCCGTTGTATTACCACCAGACGCATGCCGGACGGTAGTATGGTCATCAGCTTCTACAACAGCGAACAAGACAAGATGAATGATGGCAAGCTGGATAGAGACGGCATTGCCCAACATAAGAAAAAATGTGCATTTCGTATATGGAACAGTCGCCCGCCACGCATTGGTATTTACGTTCCACAGGGGGCTAAATTTGAGACTGCCTACGCCAAAGGCGCTTTAGGAGCTCTGAAAGGCTGTGGCTATAACTATTTTGAAATGCCTTCTGCTGCAGAATTTGGCGGAGATGCTCAAAAAGCCTTTTGGGAGGCCGCCGGTGACCAGTTAATGTGTCCACTGCTCAAAAGCAAAGACAATCCCAACGGTTGTGACATCGGTAATGATCACCTGCAAGTCATTCTTAAAGCCATCAAAGATAAAAGTGCCGACGATGAAATAGATGTATTAACATATAAAATGCGCTTGATCGGCCAATTGCAAGCATATAAAGAATACAAAGAATCCAAGGGAGAGAAATTATCCAAAGAAATAGACAAAACAATGAGTGTGCTTGAGGGAGATATTCGTTTTCACTTTTTCCAGGGTTCAGTTCTGCCAGGATTATGTGATAAAATTGTTGCTAATACCAGTGGTAACGGCCCATGGAATCATGTGGATGTTGCTTGTGCTTACTGTGCCCTTAATGCCATTACGGAAGGAGTGAAAAAAGGAGAGCTTAGCTATGTTAATGAAAAAGGCGAAGTTGTAACACATCGTTATGATTACTTAAACAATGCGGCTAACCAAGCATTCATTGATAAGATGTTTGCGGCCAAGATGAGGGAGGCCCGCCCTGAAGTAGTTAGGACTTTCAAAAACAGACTAAAACCGGGAAGTGCGACTCCCAATGAGGAAGAAGGAGAAGATTTTAATTTTGATTATGAAACTAAGAGTGACGGAAAGAAACTGGAGCAGAGAGATTATATTTCAGCAGGAGACTATACCGTCAAGACATATCAAGATATTCTGCAAAACACTTTTGCAGGATTAGAAGCATGGGGCTCAGAAAAAACCAAGCTCGAAATCAAAAGACCTCAGTCTATTAATTCGGTAGATATAAACAGGGCCAGAGAAATTCTGGATAATCCGACCAGAAGAACCGCTCCCACTCCGACCAGAGGTGGATACACCGGAAGGTAAGCTTAAGCAATTGGGCAAATAAAAAAGGCGGGGAATTTTTCCTCGCCTTTTTGCATATGAGCCGCTCTTTCTTTAGCAGGGTTTGATATGCCAAATATTTTTGGCATATTCCATAACCGCGCGGTCAGAGGTAAACTTGCCGATACGAGCCACATTGAGAATAGATTTTCTGGTCCATTCATCTTTTTTAAGAAAGTCTTTTTCAATAACTTCCATCGTCTTGTCAAAGGCCTCCAAATCTGCCAATACAAAGTAGTAGTCACGATTGACCAACTCTTCAAATATCGGCTTAAACAGCAAGACATAATCTTTTTCGCAAAACATATTGGAGTTAACCGCGTTTAAGATACGTTTGATGTAGTTGTTTTTCTCATAAATCTCGCGCGGATTATATGTTGCGCGGCGATCATTGACCTCTTTTTCCGTCAGGCCGAAGAGGTAGAAGTTCTCCTCGCCGACTTCTTGGCGGATCTCGATATTGGCACCATCCAATGTTCCGATGGTGAGAGCACCGTTGAGGGCAAATTTCATATTGCCGGTGCCACTGGCTTCAAACCCCGCGGTAGAAGATTGAACACTGACATCAGCCGCCGGAATAAGATCTTCAGCCAAAGAGACCTTGTAGTCAGGCACAAAGACCACTTTAAGCATATCATTCACTCTCGGGTCGGCATTGACAACTTCTGCCACATTATTGATGAGCTTGATGATAAGCTTTGCAAAGTTATAAGACGGTGCGGCTTTTCCGGCAAAGATATAAGTCTTTGGCGTTGCCGGCTTAACATTATCTTTAATAATATCAAGATAATCGCCGATAACCTGCAAGATGGTCATCAGCTGGCGCTTATATTCATGGATTCTCTTGGCATGAACAATAAACATACTTTCAGGGTTGACCATAATTCCGGCAGCCTTAAAGATTCGCTGAGCCAAGATTTTTTTATTGGTAATTTTAACATCGGCAAAAGCCTTAACAAATTTTTTGTCGTCAATAAATTCTTCCAATTTATGCAGCTCGGTCAAATCCGTAACCCAACCATCGCCGATTTTTGAGGAAATAAGGTCAGCCAAGGCGGTGTTGGCGTGCAAGAGCCAACGTCTTGGGGTGATACCGTTGGTGACATTTGAGAATTTCTCCGGCCATAATTCATAAAATTCCGGCACCAGACTCGTTTTAATCAGGTTAGAATGGATTTCTGCCACGCCGTTGACGGAGAAAGAACCGACAATGGAGAGGTTTGCCATTCTGATGATTTGGTTGTCACCCTCGCCGGAAACAATGGAGACTTTTGCAAGTTTGCTTTGGTCTTCACCGAATTTGGAGCGAGCAAAGTCCATAAAGCGACGGTTAATTTCATAGATAATTTGCAAATGCCTCGGAAGCATTCTTCCCAAGATGCGAGCGGGCCAGGTTTCCAAGGCCTCGGGCAACAAAGTGTGGTTGGTATAGGCAAATACTTTGGTGGTGACATCCCAAGCCTCATCCCACTCTTGTCCGTAAACATCCACCAACAGGCGCATCATCTCGGCAATGGCAATGGCCGGGTGGGTATCATTAAGTTGGATAACAACTTTTTCAGGCAATTGGCTAAAGTCTTCGCTCTTTTCCAAGAAGCGGCGCAAGATATCTTGAATGGCGCAAGAGGCAAAGAAATATTGCTGTTTAAGGCGCAATTCTTTTCCGGATTCAACCGCGTCTGAGGGGTAGAGAACTTTTGAAATTGTCTCGGTCTCAATCTTTTCTTTCATGGCCTCGATATATCCGCCTTCATTAAAGATGTTGATATCGAGTTCATCGTCGGTTTTGGCAGAGAACAAACGCAGATAGTTAACGGATTTTCCCTCATAACCGACAATCGGAAAATCAAACGGCACGCCATAAAGGGTTTTTGTGTTCATCCAAACAAAACTCTTTTGACCGCCGGGGTTGTCAAAAACCTCTACATCACCGTAAATCGGGATTTTAACGGTTCGGTCATGTCTTGCAAACTGCCAGGGGGAGTTTTCAGCCAACCAGCTGTCGGCTTGTTCAACTTGGTACCCGTTTTCAAATTTCTGTTTAAACAGACCGAACTGGTAGTCGATTCCGTATCCAAAGCCAGCCAGACCAAGAGAGGCCATGGAATCAAGATAGCAGGCGGCCAAGCGGCCCAAGCCGCCGTTTCCGAGAGCCGGGTCATATTCGGTATCAAAAATTTCTTCCAAAGAGAAGTCTGGCAATCCGTCGATTTTTATATTCTTTAAGATATCAAAAAGCCCCAAGTTATGAAGATTGTTTTCAAGAGAGCGGCCGATCAGATATTCAATGGAAAGATAATAAATACGTTTTGAGTTGCATTTATTGTAGCGGGCAATGGTTTCATACATCTTATCCATGGCAAATTCGCGCACTGCCAAGGAGATAGCCTCCAAGGCCTCATCTTTGGTAATTTCACAAGTACGTTTACCAATAAAGTATTTGATGTAGTGCTCAATAGAAAGTTTGAGTCTTGCCCGATCAATTTCACTGATAATATTTGGATTTTTTTTCACTTTTTATGCTCCTCAATGAATAAAATACTCAATTATCCCAAAGGCTACAAAAAATTGTTTGAAATATGGTTAATAATATAACTCTTTTTTTGAATGTTTCAGAGTTTTGGTTATGATTTTTTTAAGAAATGTTCTTGTAAATTAAGTCCTGTGTATATATAATCGGCGCAGATTATAAGAGCAAAATTTATAGAGGTAGATAGATGAAACAAAGATTTATCGCCGGGCTTATGGCGGCAACAGCAATAGCAATAGCAATAGCAACACCTGCATCGGCCCAAAGTATTTTTGATGCATTGAGCGAAACTTACAAGACCAACCCGACCCTGCAGGCAGAAAGGGCATATTTGCGCGCTGTAGACGAGAATGTTGCCATAGCAAAATCTGGCTATCGGCCAACACTGGCATTAACCGGAGGATATAGGGATACGAACAATAATGTTGACTCAAACAGCACATATGGACGTGTTGGCGGCGGAGATACAACGACCAAAAGCATGGCGGCGACAGTGTCACAGCCTTTATTTAGCGGATTTTCGACGGTAAACTCGGTAAAAGCGGCAGATCAAGCCGTTCGGGCCGAGCAAAATAATTTGTTTAATGTTGAGCAAGATGTTCTTTTGTCGGCCTCAACCGCATATTTGGATGTTGTAAGAGACAGGGCGATTGTCGACTTGCAAAAAAACAATGAGAAATTGTTGAAAAAGCGTTTGGATGAGACGCAACAACGTTTCAACGTTGGAGAGGTTACCAGAACAGACGTCTCGCAAGCGGAGGCCAGATATTCTCAGGCCAAGTCGGATCGCATCGCCTCTGAGGGAGATTTAGAGGTTTCCAAAGCAGTTTATGCAAAGATTATAGGCTCTATGCCGGAGGATTTGGAAGATCCGAAAATGATAAAAGATTATCTTCCGGAGAGCTATGAGGAAGCATTAAATACGGCCCTAAAAAACAACTATTCAATTAGGAGGGCCAAGCACTTGTTTAATTCAAAAGGTTATGAAGTCTATGCTAATACGGGAGCGTTGCTGCCACAATTGAGTTTTGATGCCTCAGCGTCAAAAATAAAATCAGAGAATGACAGCGCTCTGACAGGAGATACCACTACCGATGGGGTCGAATGGGGCCTAAATTTGACGATTCCGTTATATAAAGGAGGAGAAAATCGAGCCAAAATCCGCCAGAGCAAGCATCAGAAATGGCAGGCTCAAGAGCAGGTTTTGGAAACAGAGCGGCAGGTCAAAGCAACGGTTTCAAGCGCTTGGGAGTATATGAAAGCCAATGAATCCAAGATATATGCTATTAAAGACCAGGTTAAAGCCAACGAGATAGCCCTGGATGGTGTTCAAAAAGAAGAGGCCTTGGGTAACCGCACAATCTTGGATGTTTTGGATGCATATCAGGAGCTTTTGAATTCAAATGTTAACGAGGTCACCGCACGCAGAGACTACTATGTATCGGCAATGAATTTGCTTGTTTCTATGGGTAAGCTCACAGCCAAAGACTTAAAATTGGACGTAGAGTTATACGATGCCAAGAAATACTACAAAGAAACCAAGGGCAAATGGTTATCTCTTGAGTAAAGGTATAAATTGATAATTTTTGCAAAAGTTGCTTGATAAAGCGGGATTTTTGTGTAAAATAAGCCCTAGTGAATAACCGGGAATGTAAAAATGGCAGAAGAAAATAATCAAGATATGTCAATGGAAGACATCCTCTCTTCAATCAAGAATATATTGGAGGAGGATGAAGCCGCGGCGCACCAAGCACCGACAATCGAGCCTGAAACAACAAAAGAGGATGAGGACGCAGACATTCTTGAACTCTCACCGGAAATGAGATTGTCTGAGGAAGAAAAGGTAGTTCCTGTGGCAGAAGAAATCAATCTTGATGCCGAGTTAGATGCTGTTAAGATGCCTGAACTTGGAGAAGAAGCTATCTCTGTAGCTGTTGAAGATAAAGAAGCTGTGATAGCAGATGCCGAAGAGCCTCGCAGAGTGCAGGTCGGCTGGGAAGATTTTGAATCAGATCCGTTCTATGAAGAAAACGGAGAGGAGCAAAATCAAGAAGAGGTATTGGCAAACAGCGGGGTTGAGGAGTTTTTGCCGCAAGAAGATATGCCGGCTGAAACAGAAACCGTATCGGAAGAGATAGCCCAAGATCAAGAAGATGTTGCGGTGCTAGAAATGCAGGAACAAGAACGGGAGCAAGAGGCAGAGATGCCTGAGCCTGAGCCTGAGCCTGAGCCTGAGCCTGAGCCTGAGCCTGAGCCTGAGCCTGAGCCTGAGCCTGAGCCTGAGCCTGAAAGAACCATTGCCGAGGAAAATAGAGAAACTAATTCGGTGTCAGAAGCAGCCGCTGATAGCGCCGTAGATGTATCAGCCAGCATCATCAGTAATTTTGCCAAGATGTTCTCCAAAGAAGAACAAAAGCAAGAAGTAAGAGCGCCTGAGATTAAGGCGGTTTCCAATTTGCCGGAGGTAAATTTGCTGGGAGATGGCTCTAAGACGATAGAAGATGTTGTAGCATTGGTTATTCGCCAGATTATCGGAGAAGAGGTTTCTGCCAACTGGAAGAATGGCCTTAATTATGATGAATTGGCCAGAAAAGAAATTGCGGCTCAAACCCAAGCTTGGTTAGATAACAATCTGCCAGCAGTGGTTGAGAGAATAGTCAAACAAGAGATTGAACGAGTGATGGCAAAGGTTGGTTCTAAAGACTGATTGTTGAACCGGCCTCGAAAAATCATTGCCCCCAAATTGAGTTTTGAGGGCAATTTTGTATCACAAAGGTTTAATTTTAAAAAAGTGGAAAAAAGAATGTTAGAAAAGAACTATAATCCTAAAGAATTTGAAGAAAAAATCTATAAAGATTGGGAACAAAGTGGTGATTTTAAGCCAGACATGCGTTCCGACAAAGATGCGTTTTCAATAGTGATTCCTCCACCAAATGTTACGGGAGTTTTGCATATAGGCCATGCCTTAGACAATACTCTGCAAGATATTTTGGTCCGCTACAACCGTATGCTTGGCAAGAAGGTATTGTGGCAGCCTGGTATGGACCATGCCGGCATTGCTACCCAAATGGTTGTTGAGCGCAATTTGGCCAAAGAGGGTATCAGCCGCCACGACTTGGGCAGAGAAAAGTTTATAGAGACAGTCTGGAAATGGAAAGAGCAATCAGGCGGCACCATTTGCAAGCAGTTACGTCGCTTGGGGGCTTCTTGTGATTGGAGCCGTGAACGCTTTACCATGGATGAAGGATTAAGCCGTGCGGTTCGCAAAATCTTTGTAAGTTTGTATAAAGACGGGCTGATTTATAAGGCCAAAAAGCTGGTAAACTGGGATTCTAAATTTATGACTGCGGTTTCGGATTTGGAGGTTATCCAAAAAGAAACGGTTGGCAAAATGTATTACTACAAATATCCGATAGAGGGAGAGGAGGGGCAGTTTATTCATATCGCTACCACACGTCCGGAGACCATGTTTGGTGATACGGCCGTCGCCGTTTCTAAAGAGAATGAGAAACTAAAACATTTGATTGGCAAAAATGCAATTTTGCCGATAGTTAATCGCCCGATTCCCATAATTGGAGATGAGCACGCAGATCCCGAGAAGGGAACCGGTGCCGTAAAGATTACGCCAGCACACGACTTTAATGACTTTGAAGTTGGCCGCCGTCATGATTTGCCGTTGATAAACATTTTGAATGAAGATGCTACCTTAAACGAGAATACACCGTTCCCGGGCATGGATACGCAAACGGCTCGCCAAAAGACTATTGAGAAGTTGGAAGAGCTGGGGCTGATGGAAAAGATAGAAGACCACCCGATGGTTATTCCTTACGGAGATCGTTCAGGTGTTGTTATTGAGCCGCTGCTAACAGACCAATGGTTTGTTGATGCGCCAACTTTGGCCAAAGAAGCAATCCGCGCGGTAGAAGACGGGGAAATGGAGTTTGTTCCCAAGTCGTATGAAAAGACATATTTTGAATGGATGCGTAATATTCAGCCTTGGTGTATTTCTCGTCAATTGTGGTGGGGGCACCAGATGCCGATATGGTACGGACCGGATGATAAGATTTTCTGTGAAGAAACCGAGGAAGAGGCGCAAGCAGCAGCGGACAAGCACTATGGCAAACACGTTGAACTGAGACGCGAGACAGACGTTTTGGACACATGGTTTTCATCCGGCTTGTGGGCTTTTTCAACCTTAGGCTGGCCGGATAACACCGAGTATTTGCAGACATTTTATCCAACCACGGTTTTGGTAACGGCATTTGACATCATCTTCTTCTGGGTTGCCCGCATGATGATGATGAGTATGTATATGATGAAAAAAGTTCCGTTCAAAAAAGCTTACATCCATGGGCTTGTCAGAGATGAACAAGGCCGTAAAATGTCAAAATCAAAAGGCAACACGGTAGACCCGGTGATTTTGATTGATGAATTTGGTGCAGATGCCGTCCGCTTCTTTATGGCAGCCATGGAGACACAAGGGCGTGATATAAATATCAGCCAGTCACGCATTGCCGGCTACCGCAATTTTGCTACCAAATTGTGGAATGCCGCTCGATTTGGCGAGATGAATCAATGTGAATTTAAAGAGAATTTTGATGAAAATAAGGTTACTTTGTCGGTTAATAAATGGATTATCGCCAAGGCTTTTGCGGCCACCAAAGAGGTAACGGATAACTTGAATTCTTATCGTTTCTCAGATTCCGCTAATGCCGTATACCAGTTTGTTTGGGGTACTTTCTGCGATTGGTACATTGAGCTGATTAAACCGGTGCTTTATGGTGATGATGAGGCCGCCAAGGCGGAAACAAGAGCAACCTTTGCGTGGGTTTTGAGCCGCATTTTGGTTATCTTGCATCCATTTATGCCGTTTATCACCACAGAGTTGTGGAATAATACGGCCCAAAGAGGCATTAAGTTAATCAATGCGCCTTGGCCGGAGATAAAAGAAGCCGATGCCTCAGCTATGAAAGAGGTTGATTGGGCCATTGAGTTGATTTCTGATATCCGCTCTTTGCGTGCGGAGATGAACTTGCCGGCCTCAGCAAAGTTGACGGTGTACTTAAAAGACGCCAGTGAGCAATCTCAAGAAGAGCTCAAAACCTTTAACCAGATGGTTTGCTCCCTTGCCCGATTGGAAAAATTGGAGAGCTATAATGGAGAAGTCACATCCGATATGGTTCAAAGTGTTTTCAGAGAAGCTGCATTGCTGATACCCTTGAAGGGTGTTGTTGATTTTGCCGCTGAAAGAGAGCGTTTGAACAAAGAGCTTTCAGCACTGGATAAAAATCTGGAGAGTTATGCCCGCAAGCTCAACAATCCAAGTTTTGTAGAGCGTGCGCCAGCCGCGGTGGTAGAGGAGGAAAAGCGCCGCCAGGCAGAGGCCTTGGAAAACAAAGCCAAGGTAGAAGCCGCCCTAAAGCGCATAGCTAATTTTTAAGAAGCAAAAAGAAAAGCCGCTTGGTACCAAGCGGCTTTTTGAATTAAAGAAAAAACTTTATTTTTGTCCAAAAAGATGCTATCCTGAACGTAATGTAGGACAAGAAAATGGAATTAGATTTTGGTAAAATAGAGCAATACAGCAAAGCTTATAAGAAATGGCTTAAGCAAATTCCAAGCGGTTATGACTATGATAACTGCCAGTGCTGTTGTTTCGCCCATTTGCTTTCCAATGCGGCTGAAAAAGAAGGTTTTTCCACCTATAAGGTTTGTGCGTTGCTTTCTGAAAGAGAAGGTAACAAGAAAGGTGTTTCGGCCTATTTGCCACTGGCCGACGGCAGAGGTTTTTCTGAAGCGAAATGGGACTATCACATGGCTTTTGCTCTTGAGGTTCCGGTTTATAAAGATAGTCAAAAAACCGAGTTTTTGGTGGCAGATCCGGTTTTGTTTGGAGAGCAGTTGGTAACCTTAAAACAGTGGAAACAAACGCTGTCTTGCCCGGACTATGCCTTTATCATGGCACGCAAGGGAATGTCTTTGCAAGGCTCTCCCCGAGGCTATTGGTTAAGCGGCGAAGAACCAGCAGATTTGGATGCCCATGCAATGGGAGAGCTGAGCGCGTTGGAAAATCGCGTTAAAAAGCAAGAATTGTTATCAGAAGCCGTCAAGACCAATCCGCAGCTAAAAAAGAATTTGCAAAAAAACTATTTAAATCACTACAAGCCTCTTAAATCAATGCTTTGCAGGGGATTGAATCTTGCACGCCCGATACAAAAAACAGCCAATTGCGCCTCAAGAGAGGGGTAGGAGGTGTCATGGATGATTTTTTCCCGCTTAGTGAAGATGAGCAGCTGAAGATTTTTAATAGAATTTATCAGGAGATAACTAAAGGTAAGACGCCCGATATAAAAAATTTGCAATGTCAGCTGATTTTGGGGTTGCCGGGGAGCGGAAAATCAACTTTTGCCCAAAAACAAAGCCAAGAAATTTCTTTTGTGCATTTGGATAGTGATGCTTTTTTAAACTACCATCCTGTCATAAAGACTCTGATGCAAATATATCCTCAACGCCTAAACGGCAAAGATAGCTCCTCTTTGGCAGAAGATCCGGAAATTTACCAGTTTGTTGAAAATGCCTTTTATTATCTTGATGATCGTCTGGAGAGGAAAGGCTACAGCATCGTGGTGGATGCTCTTTTAGGCGGAGAGATAGTCGACTACGCATCGGAAAAGGCCATGGCTGGCTATAAAACGGATGTCACGCTTATATCGGTTCCCAAGCCGATTTTAGACTGCAATATTGTTGAACGCTTTTTTAATAATCGTAAACAAGAGGTATATCATCCGCGGGCGGTATTGCGCCTGCCTCCTGAGCTGCTTAAAGATTTTGATTTGGATTTAGATTATTTAGCGGAAAAACAGTTGCCGATAACCGTGCGCAACGGTGATGGAAAAATTTTATATCAAGATAACGGCCAAACAGAAGAATGTCAGGCAGCAGAGTTTTTCTGGCAAGAGTACCACCGGGAATTAAGTACAAAGGAAAAAATAGAATTAAACAAGCGTCAATATAGATTAATGGCTCAAGCTCAAACGCCCTATGAAAGAGCGGTGGTGAGAGGCTTAAATTTGGATGGAGCAAAGAATATTTATTCTGCAAACAATCACGGGCAATTCAGATAAATTAATTGCATTTTAATTTTTCTGCTCTAATATCATTTCCGCAGGCGTGAGTTGCGCCTGTGGTGCCTTCAAAACACCAAACAAACATCTCCCTTGGGGAGTGCGTGAAATAAGCCGTTTCTGCGGACGAATAAGCGTGGCTGTGTTTGTACAGTTTTGAAGCTCCCCGCCTTTTATCTAAAAAGGCGGTTTCTTTTTTTCAAGAAATTTAGGAGTTTGTAACAATGAAAAATTTTTCTGCTTTCCTGCGAGGTCAAGTATCCTCGCAACTCAGGCAAATTAGGCTGGATAAAAATCTACCCATCACCGATATTGCCTGCCGGTGCGATTTATCCGTTGCCAATATAGATGCCATTGAGCGCGGAGAGTCAATCTCTTTTGAGAAATATCTCCGTCTTATCAGATTTTATGAAAAAAAGATTCAAATTTTACTTGTGGACTAAGAAAAACAAAAGCCGCCTCTTTAGAAAAAGAAGCGGCTTTAATTTTAAGTTAAAGGGTTAATCTATTTTTTCAAGATAGACTTACCGGCATAGATTGCCATATCGCCCAATTCTTCCTCAATGCGGATGAGTTGGTTGTACTTAGCCATACGGTCTGTACGAGACATAGAACCTGTCTTAATCTGACCGCAGTTTGTGGCAACGGCGATATCAGCAATGGTGGTGTCTTCGGTCTCGCCGGAGCGGTGAGACAAAACAGCGGTGTATTTGTGACGTTGAGCCAAGTCGACAGCCTTCATTGTCTCTGTCAATGTACCGATTTGGTTAACCTTAACCAAGATAGAGTTGGCTACACCCTTTTCAATACCCATAGCCAAACGAGCCGGATTGGTAACAAACAAGTCATCGCCAACCAGTTGAATCTTATCACCCAAAGCATCGGTGAGCATTTTCCAACCTTCCCAGTCATCTTCGGCCATACCGTCTTCAATAGAGAAGATTGGGAACTTGTCGCACAAACCTTTGTAGAACTCAACCATTTCTTTGTTGGTGTAAGATTTGCCTTCACCCTTCATCTCATATTTTCCGTTCTCATAGAACTCAGAAGAAGCGGCATCAATAGCCAAAACAACATCATCGCCTGGTTTATAGCCGGCATCAGAGATAGATTTAACAATGAAAGACAAAGCCTCTTCGGCAGATTTGAGGTTAGGGGCAAAACCACCCTCATCACCAACGTTGGTGTTGTGGCCGGCAGCTTTGAGGTTTTTCTTCAAAGTCTGGAAGATTTCAGCACCCATGCGGATGGCTTCTTTAACAGACTCGGCAGAAACCGGCATAATCATAAATTCTTGAATATCGATCGGGTTATCAGCGTGCTTACCGCCGTTAACAATGTTCATCATCGGAACAGGCAAAGTACGAGCCATGGTGCCGCCCAAATAACGATAGAGGGGTAAGCCGGCCTCTTCAGCCTGAGCTTTGGCAACGGCCATAGAAACAGCCAAAATAGCATTAGCGCCGAGTTTGCCCTTGTTCTCGGTTCCGTCCAAATCAATCATAGTGCGGTCGATTTCGATCTGATCCTCGGCTTCCAAGCCGGCCAGAGCATCATAAATTTTGTCGTTAACATTTTCAACGGCTTTCAATACACCTTTGCCGCCAAAACGTTTTTTGTCGCCATCACGGAGCTCAACGGCCTCATGCACGCCGGTAGAAGCGCCTGAAGGAACGGCAGCACGGCCAAAAGCGCCGCTTTGCAACACAACCTCGGCTTCTACGGTAGGTGTACCGCGGGAGTCCATAATTTCTCTAGCATGGATATCAATAATCGCACTCATTTTTTTCTCCTTAAAATATAAAAGTACTTGCTATAAATTGGTGCATTTTATCTCTGATGTCAAGCAAAACTAACGATTTTTGTGCCTAAATAAAAAGTATGTTTGCAAGTTTGGGATAAATGCTTATGCTATGAATATAAGAGCATAAGGAGAGAGTGTATGTTTTCAGAAAAATGGCATAGAAGATTTATGGAAGTTGCCGAGTTGGTTGCCACTTGGTCAAAGGATAAATCCACCAAAGTCGGTGCAGTCGTTGTCGGCCCGGATAGAGAGATCCGCTCCACCGGCTACAATGGAGTTGTGAGGGGAGTTGATGATGACATCCCTGAGCGCCAGGAGCGCCCGACCAAATATGACTTTTTTGAACATGCCGAGCGCAACGCCGTTTATAATGCTTGTTTGATCGGAGCCTCGCTCAAAGGCTGCGTGATATACGTCACCGCCATGCCGTGCCCTGATTGCGCTCGTGCCATTATTCAATCTGGTATTAAAATGGTGGTCACCCGCAAAGTAGAGGTTGATGCCAATGCTCCCACCGGCACCTGGCGAGATAAGCTCATTTATTCCGAGCAAATGTTCAAAGAAGCCGGAGTAGAGTGTATTTACTTATAAAAACAAAAGGTTAGAAATTTTCTTGCCCCCACTTTAAATCTTATCCAAAAGGTTTATATAGCAGCTAAAGTATTAAACCTATTTAAACGTTTTGTGTTTAGATTTTAAATAAAACAATTCTTAAGTGTGGTGAGGGAAGTTATGAAAATTCTGATTGCAGACGACCACGCACTGTTTAGAGACGGCCTAAGCTTGCAGCTTGAGAAGATATCGCCGCAGGCGGTAATCAATCAGGCGGCAAATTTTTCGCAAGCTCTGAAATTGGCGGAAGATTCTTCAGATATAGATTTGATTATCATCGATTTAGATATGCCGGATATGCGCTGGGAAGAAGGCTTGAAAGAACTAAAAGAAAAAGCCAAGAAAAGCAAGATAGTTGTAATATCGGCCTCAGAGAATACGCGTGATATCAAAAAAGTGATAGAGATGGGAATATCAGGCTATATCCCCAAACGCTCGGAGACCAAGATTTTGCTTTCAGCCCTCAAATTGGTGATGGAAGGCGGAACCTACCTGCCGCCCTCGGTAATAGAAACGCACACCTCAGAAGGCGAGCGGGCAGGGCGCGGCGGCAAGGTTTTAACCCCGCGCCAGTCAGAGGTTTTGCAATATGTGGCGGAGGGTTTGTCTAATAAGCAGATTGCTTATAAGATGGGTGTATCAGAGGCAACGGTAAAGCTGCATATTAATGCTCTGCTGCGGGCAGTTGGCGCCACCAATAGAACCCAAGCTCTGATTATTGCTCAAAAAATGGGTTTAATTTAGAATAGTTTGAGAATGCTCTAATCAAACAAATACAGCCCCTCCGAATAATTTAATTGCATTTTAATTTTTCTGCTCTAATATCACCAGTGCAAGGGCGAGTTGCCCCTGCGGAGTTTCACAGCTCCTTTACAGCAAAAAACTACTCCTCTTTTGGGGAGCTGGGGATATAAGGCATTGCACGAATAACCCAGACTGTGCTGTAACAGTTGTGAACTCCCCGCCTTAATTTGTTTAAGGCGGTTTCTTTTTAATAAGAAATTTAGGAGTTTAAAACGATGAAGAATAAAAAACAAACTATTAGAGAACTTATCCAAAGCCACGGAAGTATATCTCAGCAACTTCATCAGTTGCGAATGCTAAAGCAAATTCCTTTAGATAAAGTTTCTCATGATACCGGAATACCTTTGTATGTTTTGGATGATATGGAAATAGGCAGGCGTTCTCTGCAACTTTCCAATCTCCATATTTTAGCCAAATACTACGGCAAAAAAGTTCATATTCAGCTAATTGATTAAAATTAAAGCCTCGTTTTCACGAGGCTTTTTCTAAAATAGTTTTAGTATTGATTGGCTAGCCTGGCTTGCAAGTGAGAGGGAGTTAATGGCTAATTGTTGGCGGGTTTGCAGAGCCAGCATATTGGCACTTTCTTCGTTCATGTCCGCAAGCGTTAATTTGTCCGCCCCTTCGGTCAAAACATTGACCAAACTTTCAGTGAAGTCTTGGCGGGTGGTGATGATAGAGTAGTTGTTGCCAAGTTCTGAAGAATAATTGCGGATAGATTGCAAGGCACTGGCAATTTCTGCCAAGCTATCT
>CALXVW010000083.1 GCA_944392185.1 uncultured Alphaproteobacteria bacterium | reverse complement strand
AAGGCTGAAAAATAACGGCAAACCTGGAAAGCTTGCCGTTATTGCTGTTGTGCATAAAATGATTACTATATTAAATGCTCGCTTGCGTGATTTTTATGCTTGACTTTCAATATCGTTGCTTTTTTGTTGCCAGAAAAAAGAAAATGACATATCCTAGCAGACAGGTTTAATCAGTATTAAAGAAGATGAAAAATGCGTCATACAAATCGTGCTAATGATGCTCTTAGAAAAATAGAGCTTGTTCCCGGATATAATCCTTATGCCGAGGGATCTTGTTTGGTGAAATACGGCAATACCCATGTTATCTGCACCGCAAGTGTGGAAGAAAAGGTTCCTGCTTGGCTCAAAGGCCAAAACAAAGGCTGGGTTACGGCCGAATATGCTATGCTGCCCCGCTCCGCTCAAGTGAGAGTGCAAAGAGAGTGTAAAAAGCCTTCCGGCCGAACTCAGGAAATTCAACGTCTTATCGGCCGTTCTCTTCGCTCAGTCGTGGATTTGGAAAAAATGAAAGATATCTCCATTTGTATTGACTGCGATGTCATTTTGGCAGACGGCGGCACCAGAGTGGCCTCTATTACCGGTGGGTTTGTTGCTCTCTACCAGGCAATGGAAAAATTGGTGGCTTTGAAAAAACTTAAAGCTAACCCAATAAGAGAATTTGTGGCAGCTGTTTCTTGTGATATTTATGACGGAGAGGCGGTGCTGGATGTGGACTATGAAGAAGATTCAAATTCTCAGGTGGATATGAATTTTGTGATGACCGAAAGCGGTAAACTGGTTGAGATTCAGGGTACCGCCGAAGGCGCTCCGTTTGATGAGGAGCAGTTTAATAAAATGCTGGCTTTGGGCAAAAAAGGAATCCGCGAACTGATTGCTAAACAGAAAAAAGCTTTAGGAGTGGCCCATGATTAAAAAATTGGTTTTGGCTTCTCATAATCAAGGCAAAATTGATGAACTTTCACAAATGTTGGCGCCTTTTGGGGTGGAGATCGTTTCGGCAAGAGATTTAAGCTTGCCCGATGTCGAGGAAACGGGAACAACTTTTGCCGAGAACGCCGCTCTTAAAGCCGAGGCCTTGAGCAAAGCTTCCGGCTTGCCGTGTTTGGCAGATGATTCCGGGCTTTGTGTTGATGCTTTGGGCGGGCGTCCGGGCGTTTATTCCGCACGCTATGCGCCGGATACACCTTCTAGAATTTCTAAACTTTTGGGCGAGTTGGCTTTGGTGCCTTCTTCAAGCCGAAACGCACATTTTGCTTGTGTGTTGGCGCTAAAAGTGCCGGGAGAAGAGGTGAAACTTTTTGAGGGAAAAGTAGAGGGCAAAATCATTTCCGAGTGCCGCGGCGACCAAGGTTTTGGCTATGATCCGATTTTTGTGCCGAATGGTTTTGACAAGACTTTTGCCGAGATGAGCAAGCAAGAAAAGGCTGCGGTTTCTCATCGCGGTCGTGCGCTTGAAAAATTTGTTAAAGAGGTTTTTGAAACTGCTTAAGGTGTTTAACATATCGCTTTCCAACAGTTTTGCCGATGTATTGGCGGCAAGGCTGTTGGGTGAGTATGCACAAAATCCCTTGGCGTTGTCTGATGTCTTGATTCTATTACCCAATCGTCGTGCCTGCAAGACTATGGCCGAGACTTTTGTTAAGCTTCGCGGTATGCAGCCGATGTTGCTGCCGCAGATGCTACCGATTGCCGATGTGGAGGAAGATGATCTGATTTTGAGCGGGCAGGGGGCTGCCGCCGGGGTATTAGAGATTCCGCCGGCCATCTCCCCGATGGAGAGAATGATGCTGTTTATGCGGATTATTCTTTCCAAGCCGCAAGGGTTCGGCACTGAGAGTATTGCCCTCAGTCAGGCGTGTTTTTTGGCGCAAGAACTGGGAAGCCTGATTGATACCGTTAATAATGAAAACTTGGATTTTGCCAATTTGCAAAATTTGGTGCCGGAAGAATATGCCGGACACGGGCAGGAGACACTCAAATTTTTGGAAATCATCACTGCTTATTGGCCGCAAATTTTGCAAGAACGCGGCGTGATTGATGCCAGCGAGCGCAAAAATAAATTAATGTTGAAGCAAGCGCAGATTTGGGCGGAAACAAGGCCAAACAAACGGATTATCATCGCCGGAACAACCGCAACTTTTCCCTCTATGCGGGAGCTGGTGAAGGTGGTGGCAGAATTGCCGAACGGTGAGATTGTTTTGGCCGGGCTTGATAAGTTTTTGGATGAGGAATCTTGGAACAAGATTGATGAGAGTCATCCGCAGTTTGAGCTTAAAACGCTTTTAGATTTTCTTAAAATCTCAAGGGAGCAAGTGCAAGATTTGGTCTTGCCGCAGAATGAGGAAAGAGAAAAACTGCTCTCTGAAATTATGCGACCGGCGGTTTCAACCGACAAGTGGCGTGACCTGACGCCCAAAACAATATCGGCCAAAGCCTGTGAGGGACTACAGCTTATTGATTGCCAGGATATTCGCCAAGAGGCCGTGGCTATTGCTTTGATTATGCGTGAGGTTTTGGAAACACCAGAAAAGACGGCGGCCTTGGTTACGCCGGATAGAAATCTGGCCAGGCGTGTGGCGGCAGAGTTGGAGCGTTGGGGAATTAAAATTGATGATTCCGCCGGGCGACCGCTGGTTTTGACACCGTGGGGAAGTTTTATGCGTTTGGTGGCAGAGGCCGCTAAGCCGGATGCTGCAAGAGTGGAAATTTTGAGCCTGTTAAAACATCCGCTATGCGGAATGGGCCAAGAATATTCACTTGTCCGCAAAAAGGCCAGAGCTTTGGAAAAAATTGTTTGGCGCGGGGAACAAGAAGACACAGAGGCAAAGCAAATTCTTCTTTCTTTGCAATCCTTGTTAAAGCCCCTTTCTGATTTATATTTGCAGGCAAAAGTTAGTTTATCCGCTTTGTTGGAGGCGCATATTAAGGTGGCGGAAGCATTGGCGGCAACCAATCAGAAGGAAGGTAAGGAAAATTTGTGGCGCGGAGATGCGGGGCAGGCAGGTGCGGCTTTGATGGCACAAGTGATGGAAAAAGCCGATGTCTTGGGAGAGGTGGCTCCGGATCAATACTTGGGCTTGTTTGAGGCTTTGGCTTTGCAAGTGCCGGTGCGCCCAAAGTACGGCACTCACCCCAGGCTGAAAGTTTTGGGGCCGATTGAGGCCAGGTTGCAGCATTTTGATGTGATGATATTGGGTGAGGTTAATGAGGGAATTTGGCCCTCCTCTCCGGCGGCAGACCCGTGGATGTCGCGCCCGATGAAAAGAGACTTTGGATTTCCGCAGCCGGAAAAAGCAATCGGTGTCTTGGGGGCTGATTTGGCCCAGTTTATGGGCGCAAAACAGGTTTACCTGACCAGAGCCGAGAGAGTTGAGGGAACCCCAATGCTTAAGTCTCGTTGGTGGATGCGGCTTGAGACCGTGCTAAAAGCTCTGCAGATAGATATTGAAACGTTGGAAGCAAAAATTTTTGAGCAAACGGCAAAAAATTTAGATGAACCTCTGGAGTTTGATAAAATATCTTCCCCTGAACCCAGACCGCCTCTAAAAGCCAGACCAAGAGAACTTTCCGCCAGCGGAGTAGAGATGCTGATGCGTGATCCTTACAGTATTTTTGCCAAGTATATCTTGCGGCTTAAAAAGCTTGAAGATATTGAGCGTGAATTGACTATGGCTGATTTTGGAAATTTGCTGCATGGGATTTTGGAAGATTTTAATAATCGCTATCCAAACAGTTTTCCTGCCGGTGGCAAAGAGGAGCTCTTGGCTTTGGGGCGCCAAAAGTTTGAACAAGATCCCAAATTGGCAGAGAAAAAGGCTTTTTGGTGGCCCAAGTTTGAAAAAATGATTGAGCATTTGGCAACTTTGGAGGAGAAATATCGACCGCAAATTGCCAAAGTGTATAATGAAGTCAGAGGCCGATTTGAGCTTGATTTGCCGGGTGGAAAATTTACCTTAACGGCCAAGGCCGACAGAGTGGACCAGACCAAAGACGGCAAAATCAATATCATTGACTACAAAACCGGAAAAGCTCGCAGTGTTAAAGAGGTGACACTCGGTTTTGCTCCGCAACTGCCGCTTGAGGGGATTATTGCACAAAAAGGCGGTTTTGAGGGAATTGCTGCCGCAGATGTGGAATCTTTGCGCTATTGGCAGCTTTCACGCAAGGAAGTGGTTATCTCTGACAAAATTGAGAAGATTTTAGCTGAAACAGAGCAACGTTTGAGAGATTTAATCACGTTGTTTGATTTTGAATCAACGGCCTATATTTGCCAGCCTAATCCCAAAAAAATTCCCGAATATTCGGATTATGAGCATTTGGCCAGAGTTAAAGAATGGTATGTGAACGAGGATGACGATGACTGATTTGGCGCTTGAAAAACAAAGAAGAATCGATCTTGCCTCGGCACAGCAGAGAAAAGCCTCTGACCCCAATTTCTCGGTTTGGGTGGAGGCCTCTGCCGGAACAGGCAAAACCAAAGTGTTGTCTGATAGGGTTTTGCGGCTCCTCTTAAAAGGAGTGGCACCTGCTAGAATCTTGTGTTTGACCTATACAAAAGCGGCGGCGGTGGAAATGAATAATCGTATTGCCGAGCGCTTGAGCAAGTGGGCGGTGATTGATGATGACAAGCTCATATCTCAGCTCCAACAGCTTTTGGGGGAGCAAACGTTGGATGACAAAGTTATGGCCCAAGCCAGAAGATTGTTTGCGGTTTTGCTTGATACTCCGGGCGGGATGAAAATTCAGACTATTCACAGCTTTTGCCAGGAAATATTAAAAAGATTTCCCTTGGAAGCAAAAATATCTCCTTATTTTGAGGTGATGGATGATCGCACTGCAGATGAGGCTTTGGAAAACATCAAAACTTCGCTCTTGCGCAAAATTGAGCTTGAGCCAAACGGGCGGACTGCTCAGGCCTTGGCATACATCACCACCAAAGTGAGTGAATATTCTTTTCCCAAACTTATGAACTCTTTGACCGAGAATCGAAATAAAATTATTCGTTTGCTCGCCAAAGGGAGTGATGCCTTGTTGGCCGAGGTTGCCCAAAAGCTCAAAGTTTCTTTTGATGAAACACCCGAAAGCGTGATTGAAGATTTTTTTGCCGCCACGGATGCTTGGACGGTTAAAAGCCTTATTGAGGCCTTGGCGCAAGGTTCCGCCACTGACAAAGGCAAGGGTGAGGATTTGAGAAAATCTTTTGAAGCAAAAGATTTTGAGGCGTATCGCTCTATCTTTCTGACAGATAAATTTGAGCCGCGCAAAAGTGTCGGAACCAAGGCTGTGGTGGCCGCTTTTCCCGAAGGGCCTGATTTTGCTCTCAGTGAGGCGTTGAGACTTCTTGAGGCAAACCAGAAACTGGCGGCGGTTAATTTGGTTGCCTCAACCAAGGCGGTTTTGTTTTTGGCAGAAGATTTGCTTAAAGGATATATGGACTATAAACGTCTGCACTCCAAAGTTGACTATGAGGATTTGATTGTGCAGACCAGAAGTTTGTTAGAGAATCCGCAAGTGGCTCAATGGGTGCTTTATAAATTGGACGGCGGAATCGACAATGTGTTGATTGATGAGGCACAGGACACATCACCTGACCAGTGGGCAATTATTCGTGCCATTACCCAAGAATTTTTCTATGGGGAAGGGGCAAAAAACAAAAACAGTACGGTTTTTGCCGTTGGTGACAGAAAGCAATCTATCTATTCTTTTCAGGGGGCTGACCCTGCTGAATTTGAGAAAATGCGCCGTTATTTTGCCGCCCAAAGTAGTGAAAGCACACCATTTAAAGAAGTTAATCTGGATGTTTCTTTCCGCTCAACCGCGGCCATTTTGGATACGGTTAACCGTGTTTTTGAGGATGCGACGGCCAAGGCCGGCGTGGTGGCCGCAGAGGAAAAAGTTTGGCATGAGCCTTCCAGAATAGGCGAGGCCGGCAAGATGGAGCTTTGGCCCTTGGTGGAAGCCGAAAAAGGCGAAAACCCCGATGTTTGGCTGCCGCCGGTGGAGAGAGTTGTGGCAGAATCCACCAGCTCTCGTCTGGCAAAAATGATTGCTGAGAATATCTATAAAAAAGTGCAAGGCAAAGAACTGCTGGTTTCTAAAAATCGGCCTGTGTGTTACCGCGATTTTATGGTTTTGGTTCAGCGCCGCAACAGCTTTGTTGAGGAATTGGTCAGAGCTTGTAAGAATATCGGTGTTAATGTGGCAGGCGCAGACAAAATTCGGCTCTTGGAGCAGATTGCCGTGCAGGATTTGCTCTCGTTGGCGAAATTTGTGTTGCTTCCTGAGGATGATTTGACCCTGGCCGAGGTGCTGAAATCTCCGTTGTTCGGCCTCACGGATGATGACCTTTTTGACCTGTGTTATGATCGGAAATCTTTAACTCTGTGGCAGCGTCTGCAGGGGAATCCAAAATATCAGCAAACGGCCCTTGTTTTGCAGCAACTTTTGAATATGGCAGACCAAGTGCGGCCATTTGAATTTTATAGCCATGTTCTGACCACGCTCAAAGGGCGGCAAAAGTTTGTGGCAAGGCTTGGCAATGAGGCCGAAGACGGTTTGGATGAGTTTGTGAACCTGGCGCTTTCTTTTGAGCAGGAACATATTCCTTCTTTGCAATTGTTTGTGCAATGGATGGAAGGCGATGAAGTGGAAATCAAACGTGAACTTGAGCAAAGCCAGGAAGATGCCGTTAGAATCATGACAGTGCACGGGTCTAAAGGTTTGCAGGCACCGATTGTGATTTTGCCAGACACTGTCAGAGTAAAGCAGATTAGAAATGAGGCCGGCCTGCTCTTTGATAATAACTTATTGTTCTATCCTTTCCAATCTGCCGATTATGAAGATAATTGCCGCCAAATTAAGGAAAAAGAGAAACAACTCTCTTTGGAGGAATATCACCGATTGCTTTATGTGGCTTTGACCAGAGCGGAAGAAAGATTGTGTATTTGTGGTTACCAAAGAGCTACAAAAGTCAGTGACGACTCTTGGTATAGTTTATGCAAAAATGCGCTTTCTTCAATGGCGGAAAATAAAGACGATGGTTCGCTTTCTTATGAAGTTTGCCAAGAGGCGCCGCTGCCGCCGGCTCCGCAACCCGCCGCCGCCAAAGCAGAAGTTTTGCGGTTTGATTGGATAGAAAAGCCTGCTCCCGTTGAGACTCCGCTTGCCAAACCCCTCACACCTTCAAAAGAAAACGAGGATGAAGAAGAAATTGCTGATTCTCCCTTGAATGAGGGGCATCCAGAGTATTTCAGGCGCGGTCTTATCATTCATAAATTGATGCAATTTTTGCCGGAAGTTGAGGCGCAAAACAGAGAAAAAACAACCCTGGAATATCTGCAAAAATTTGGGGCGGATTTGATATCTTCAGAACAGCAAAGAATTTGCAAAGAGGTGCTTGCTTTGGTGGAGAATCCTGACTTTGCTCCGCTCTTTGGTGAAAATTCTAAGGCCGAGGTGCCGGTGATGGGTGAGGTTGAGGGCAAGATTATCTCCGGCAAGATAGACCGTTTGGCCATACTGCCGGATAAGGTGATGATTGTTGACTTCAAAACCAACAGGCCGGCGGCCCAAACTGTTGCACAGGTTCCCGAATCTTATGTCCGTCAGCTTGCTGCATATAGGGCTTTGGTCGAAAAAATTTATCCCGGCAAACGGGTTGAAACCTATATCTTGTGGACAAATACGGCGGTTATGATGCCGATAGGACAATAAATATACAAATAAGTGCAAATTACTCTTTAATTTATTTTTTTTATCTCCTATATTATCTGTATTGCATGAGCATTATTTTATATAAGAAAGGAAATGACATGAAAGCTATTACAGACGCCCAGTTCGAAAATGAGGTTTTGAAAGCTAAGGGTTTGGTTCTGGTTGACTTTTGGGCTGAGTGGTGCGGCCCCTGCCGCCAACTGATTCCGGTTTTGGAGGAAGTTTCTAAGGAAATGGCCGACAAAGTGGAAATCTGCAAAATGAATGTTGATGAATCTCCAAATACTGCCGCCCAGTATGGAATCCGCAGCATCCCTACTTTGTTCTTGTTCAAAGACGGTAAGCAGATTGATGTAAAAGTCGGGTTGAACTCCAAGTCAACCATCGAATCTTGGATCAATTCCAACGCCTAAGTTTGAAAGATTTCGGTTGTTATAAAAAGCCCGCAAGTTTGCGGGCTTTTTGATTACTGGTAACTCAAAACGTGGTTGGTTTTGGCGATCGAGGTGGTTAGGCGTTTGGCGTCCTCACTCAAATTCATATTCTCAAAAATATACAGGGAATCGTGAAAGTATTCCAAGGCCTCTTCCAGGGTGTCTTTGTCTGAGTCTTTTTTGCCGAGGCGGTAATAAATTTCTCCTATCTTTTCCTGAATTTGCGCCCATAGCAAAGGATCTCTCTTCTCAGTGATGATTTTTTGCTGGTTTTTATAGGCGGCAATTGCCAGCTCGGTTATCTCATCACTGCCGGTGATATTGCCAAGCAAAGATAATAAATAACCCAACTCTCCTTCTATCTCTGCCCAAAATTCAGGGAACAAGGCATAGGTGAAAATCTTTTCCGCCTCTCTTAAATTAAACACGGCATCTCGCAGTGCTTGCAAGTCTTCTTTTTGCCGCCAATAGTTAAAATACAATTTGGCAAGCGTGAAAGATATTAGCCCGTAGTCATAA
>CALXVW010000082.1 GCA_944392185.1 uncultured Alphaproteobacteria bacterium | reverse complement strand
CAAGAAAGCGGTTTTATGTACGCGGTTGCCCAAGACCCCATACTTAGAGAAGTCAAGATGATAGCTGAGCCGTGGGATATCGGCTACGGCGGCTATCAGGTCGGTGCATTTTTACCCGGTTGGGCCGAGTGGAACGATAAGTTCAGAGACAATGTGCGCCGTTTTTGGAAAGGAGATCCCGGTCAAACGGCAGAGCTTGCCAGCCGCATCACGGGTTCCAGTGATATTTTTAATTATAACAATCGAGATATTTGGGCCAGCGTTAATTTTATCACCGCACATGATGGATTTAATTTAAGGGATTTGGTCAGCTATAATCACAAACATAATTTAAGCAACGGAGAAAACAATAAAGACGGTAGTGATTCTAACTGGAGTTGGAATTCCGGAGTTGAAGGCGAGAGTGAAAATGAGGTTGTAATAGAAAACCGAATTTTACGCAGCCGCTCTCTGATAAGTACATTGCTTTTTTCTTTTGGCACCCCGATGCTGGTAGCCGGAGATGAGCTTTTGCGTACTCAAATGGGCAACAATAATCCCTATTGCCAAGATAATGCGCTGACATGGATTGCTTGGGAGGCGATAACTGAGCGTCAAAAGCGTTTTGCTTCATTTGTGCGTAAAGCCGTTCGTCTGCGCAAAAAGTTGAAGATGTTTGAGCGGCATAAATTCTTCACCGGTCATCCGATAGATAAAAGCGGTTATAAAGATGTCACTTGGTATACGGAACAAGGCAAAGAGTTTACCTCAGCCGATTGGCATGATATAGAGCGTCGTTCAATCGGAGCATGCGCCTATACGGGGAATAAATTTGTTTTACTGATATTGAATGCAAATTTCAAAGCACAAAGCTGGAAACTCCCGAATTTACCGGAAAATTTATCTTGGCATTTATTGTTAGACAGCAGCTTAGGTAAGATTGATGAGAAAGCGGCCGGCAGCAGCAAGACAATAGAAATCCCGGCATGGGGCGTTGCCTTATTTGAAATAAAAAAGTAGGAATCAGGAAAAATGACTGAAAAACTAAAAGAGTTGGCATCGAAATTGGGCGTTTCAGATAGTTTTAGTGATGCCGGTTTGGTGAGGAAAGTTTACAATATCAGCCCCGAGACGGTCCGCTTTTTTATTGAAGCACTAGGGTATCATTGCGGTAGTGATGCGGAAATAGAAAGCTCGCTGCAAAAATATGAGGACCGCCGTTGGTGTGAGGTTTTGAGCCCGATTTATGTCGGCAAACAAACGGATATGAGTTTTGATGTTGTTTTAGAAGAAGGCCAAAAAGTAGACCGCATTGTTATAAAAGACAGCCGCTATCATCAGCAAAACATCAGAATAGAAAACAATGCGGCACCGGAGCATTATCACTTGGGTGAGAAAGAGCTGGTTAAGTGGCGCTATGCGATAACCGAGCCTTTGGAGGCCGGTTATTATGAGCTGGATGTTCATGTGGGCAGCAAAAATTATAAATCACGTTTGGCGGTTGCGCCGGAGCGTTGTTACGAGGCTCCGGGCATGGAACATAAATTATGGGGCTATGCGGTGCAGCTTTATGCTGTAAAGAGCAAACGCAACTGGGGTGTCGGAGATTTTACGGATTTGAGTGAGTTGGTAAAAATCTGCGCGCGTTGCGGTGCCGATATTATCGGGTTAAATCCGCTAAATGTTTTGTGTCATGATTTTCCCGAAAATGCCAGTCCGTACCAATCCATCAGTCGTCTGTTTTTGAATCCGATATATATAGATATAGAAAAAGTTCCGGAATTTGATGCGGCCGATAAGCAGATGGTGGAAGGTCTTTTGGCTGACATTAGAGGCAGTGAGCTGATACAATACGGCAAGGTCTATCCGCTGAAAGTCAAGATGCTTGAAAAATGCTATAAGACATTTAAGGACAAAGGCGCTCAGGAGAGAAAAAAGGCATTTGAGAAGTTCTGTGCAGATCAGGGAGAAGAGCTTGATAAATTAGCCCTGTTTCAGACATTGTATGAAACCGAAAGTCCCAAGGTTTGGGGAGGCTGGCGCGCTTGGCCGGATGAGTATCATTCTCCGCAGGCGTATGGTATAACGGAATACAGAGAAAAACACCAAGATCGGATAAGCTTTTTTAAGTTTATGCAGTTTGAAGCGGCCAGACAATTTGACGAGGCCGGCAAATTAGCAAAAGATTTGGGGCTAAAGATAGGTTTCTATCGAGATTTGGCAGTAGGTGTTGGTAAAGACAGTGCTGAATTTTGGGGCAATCCAGGGTTGTTCATCAAAGAAGTTGGAGCAGGAGCTCCGCCGGATGCTTTTTTCCCAAGCGGGCAAAGATGGGGGCTGGGAGCATTTTCACCAACCATGCTAAAAGAGCTGTGTTATGAGCCGTTTATAAAGATTTTGCGTGCCAACATGAAAAATGCAGGAGCTCTGCGCATGGACCATGTGATGAGCCTGATGCGCCTATATGTTTTGCCCGATAACGGAGAAGAAGGAACCTATATATACTACAATTTCCAAGACATGCTCAATATAGTGGCGTTGGAGAGTTATTTAAACAAATGCGTTATTGTGGGAGAGAGCATAGGCAACGTACCGGAGGGTTTTGTTGATGCCCTAAAGGAGAGAAACATCCATTCCTTGAGTGTCCTGTGGTCGGAGAGATCCGGTGCCGGTTGGGGAGGTTTTTTAGCCCCATATGACTACCCGGCGCACGCATTTTCTTCTGTCGGTACACACGATATGCCGCCCTTAAAGATGTGGTGGTTTGGCTATGATATAGAAGAAGCTTTCAAATTAGGCCAAATAGCCTCAGAGGAAGAAAAAGTCAATGCTTATCATAAAAGAGAGGCTGATCGGGGAATGTTGTTAAGCTCGCTGGATGCGGCGGGAGTTTGGCCTGAGGATAAATTAAGGAGCGGTAATTTCATATACGGAGAGAAATATCCGGAAGGCATAGAAGAAGCTGTTCATCGCTATATTGCTCGCTCAGCCTCCAAGGTGGTGTTGGTGCAATTAGAAGATTTTCTGCAAGTAGAAAAACAGCAGAATCTGCCCGGCACGGATAGGGACAAACACCCCAATTGGCGCTTAAAATTGCCGCTGGATTTGGAAGATTTGGAAAGTTCCCAAGCCTATATTCGTAATATCACAGCGATAAAAAAGGAAAGATAATTGATAAAGAATTTGGTATTTGACTTGGACGGCACACTCTATCCGCTGAGCTCAGGTCTTGGAGAAGATTGCCAGTGCCGGGTTTATGATTTTTTCAGCCAAAAGCTGAAAGTGGATATTGATGAGGCCAAAAAAGTCTCGGACAAGCTTTTGCAAAAATATCACTATGAGTCGCAAGGAGTGGAAAAAGAGCTGGGTATTTCCGAAGAAGAGTTTATGGAGTATATCTGCCGAACCGATGTCGGTCTTTTGCAAAAAAATCAAAATTTAGAAGAGTTGTTGCTAAAACTAGCGCAGCGTAAATTTATTTTTACCGATAGCACAGTAAGGCATTGTTTTGATGTTTTGGAAAAAATAGGAGTAAGGGCAGATATTTTTGAACAAATTTATGATGCCAAACAAGGCGGCTATGTGTATAAATTGGAGACAAATGCTTTTAAGCGATTCTGTGATATTTGTAAGATTAAGCCTGAAGAAAGCATGATATTTGAAGATAGCTGCAAAAGCTTGCATTTTGCTAAAGAAGTTGGGTTTGCAACTGTTCTGATAGCAGAAGAAGGACAAAGCTGTAAGGCCGCTGACTATAGTTTTCCAAACATCAATCAAGCCTTGGAATATCTGCATAAACAAGGTATATAAAATTATACATACCAATTTTTCAAAAAAAATAAAAATTAATTTGCAAAATTTTAATCTTTCATATACATACTCTCTGACTAGTATGTATATTGGGAGAGGACTATGGCAAGACGTACCAAAGAAGAAGCCGAGCAAACCAAAGAGGCCATATTGGCATCAGCCTTGGATTTGTTTTATGAAAAAGGTTTTGCAAGAACCACGTTTGATGAAATTGCAAAAAGAATCAATTTAACCAAAGGTGCCGTTTATTGGCATTTCCGCAACAAGGCAGATTTGCTGGCGGAATTAATGAAGCAAA
>CALXVW010000081.1 GCA_944392185.1 uncultured Alphaproteobacteria bacterium | reverse complement strand
GCTGTATAGTATGAACTCGGGTTGTCTATCGCGGAATTTACTTTATTGCCGGTGGCTAACTTATTTTGAGTAGAGGAAACCTGCCCGCTGATGTTTTGCAGGCTCAATAAATTTGACCGCATTGATGCGGTTAAGCTAATTCCGCTCATAAGTCCCCTCCATTTCTCTATTTAGTATACCAACCTCGATTATATATTTTTCAACATCGATTGCCAGAAAAACAGAGGACTTTTCCACATAAATCAGGCGCCGAGTTTGGTCAGCAAGCTCTTATAAGCGGTGGAGAGAATTTTAAATTTTTCTTCTGCTTCCGTATTTCCGGGATTAACATCCGGATGATATTTTTTGACCATCTTCTTATACTGTTTTTTTAAGCTTTCAATACTTAAATCTTCTATGTTTAGTTCCATTATCTCAAGGCAGGTTCTTTCATCTTTACTAAACCTGGCCTCGTTGATTATCGAATAATCCGGACTATAGTCATCAAAAAACTCAAAATTACCATTAATATCAAAACCAAAATTATATTTTACTTTTGAGCCAAAACGGAATCGACGGCGGCGCGCATTTTGTTTTTCTTCTTCCTCCGGATCTAGTCCATCATAGTAATTCCATTTGGCATTATACTCCTGAACGTGTTTTAGGCAAAACCAATAATAGTTCTTTAGGCCGCGATCTTTGGGTGCACGATATTCTCCCGCCTCTTTGCAGCCAGGATGATCGCAGCAATGAGCCTGATGCTCGTTCTGCGGAGCAAAATATTTGCTTTGTCTTTTGCGTCCTTTTATCATTTTTATTCCAATATCATTTAGACATTCTTTGCAGTATAGCCTCTTTTGCCTTCAAGGGCAATGTTAAAAATCTGTTCCGGCCCTTGCTAAACTCGTTTTTATAAATTGTAATGTCTTAATTTTTATTTATAATATCAGTAAATCTTTGAGAAATCTTGCCGAGGATAAAATGCCAGAACTACCGGAAGTGGAAACGATAAAAAACGGAATCGAAAAAGCCATTGGCAATTGCCGAATCTTGGACCTAAACATAAGGCAGCCGAATTTGCGAATCAAAGTGCCGGAGAATCTGCCAGGCATCTGCCGCGGCACCAAAATCATCGGCTATGGCAGACGGGCAAAATACATCCTTATTCATCTGGAGAATCGATACACCCTTGTTTGGCATATGGGCATGAGCGGCAAGGTCTTGATCACCGACACTCTCCCGAATCCATTAGGCAAACATGACCATATCATTTTTAGCACCGAAAACGGCTTTTTGGTCTATAATGACCCCAGAAGATTTGGCTTGCTCACCGCAACACCAACAGAGAATCTAAACAAACTTCCGTTTTTTGCAAAACTTGGGCTTGAGCCTTTTGATAAGGCATTGACACCTAAGTTTCTTTTTGACAAACTGCAAAAGAAGAAAATTCCTGTTAAAGCCGCTTTGCTTGACCAATCTTTGGTGGTGGGAATCGGAAATATCTATGCCTCGGAAATTTTGTTTGAGGCCAAGATTTCTCCTTTGAGAATCGCCTCCGAAATATCTAAAGCTGAGTGCGCAAAAATTATTAAGGCAACACATTGCGTTTTGGAAAAAGCCATTGCCGCCGGAGGCTCTACCCTCAAGGATTATGAAAAACCAGACGGCAGCTTGGGGTATTTTCAAAATCAGCATTGTGTTTATAACAAAACAGGACAACGCTGCCCCGGATGTTCTTGTGATGTGAGCAAAACCGGCGGCATAAAAAAAATTATTATTGACGGACGGTCAACCTTTTATTGCCAGACCAAACAAAAATAAGGTGTGAAGAAAATGAGATATGTGATTTTGTTTTTATGTAGCTTTTTATTTAGCTTTCAGGCTCATGCCGCCTTTATCGAGGGGCTTGAAGATGTGCCGGTAATGGAAGGTCTAACTCAACTTCCTAACGACGCCATTTCTTTTGGCAACGAGGAAAGCCGCTTGGTCGAGGCTATTTTGGAAAGTAATTCCCTTTCTTTCAAAAAAGTTCAGGATTTTTACAAATCAACCTTGCCCCAAATGGGATGGATATATCAAGGAAAAAGAGAATCTACTCTGGTGTTTGAACGCGAAGGCGAAGTGATCGAGATTTCTCAAGAATCCGTAAAACCGCTCAAAGTTCGCATTACCGTTAAAAGTAAAATGTAAGGAAAAAGAATCCATGGAACAAACAAATACCATCATCACAGAAGTGGTCGCGAATATCGGCATCATTACCTTCAATCGACCGGATGTTTCAAATGCCGTTAATCTGGAGATGCTCAACGATACCTCTTACCAAATCCAAACCTGGGAATATGATGACAATATCCGAGCAATCATCTTAAAAGGAAACGATAAGTTTTTTGCCGCAGGAATCGGCATTCCCGAACTCAGCCAAGAGATTTCTCAGCAGAGTTTGGCCTTAAAAGCCTGGCAAGATGAATTTGCAAAAATATCTAATTGCTCCAAGCCTCTTATTGCCGCCGTATCCGGGTATGCCTTGGGAATCGGCTGTGATGTTGCTTTGGCCTGCGATATTATTTTGGCATCAGACTCCGCCCAATTCGGATACCCGGAAGTGAGCATCGGAATGATTCCTGCTTTTGGCAGCTGCTCAAGGTTGGTAAAAAGAATCGGCAAAGCAAAAACTATGGAAGCTATCCTAACCGGAAAAGCTATCTCTGCCGAGGAAGCATCCCTCGCCGGACTCATCAGCCGAGTTGTCTCTCTTGCCGATTTGTCGGCAGAAGCCCTCAAAGTTGCTGAAAGAATCGCTTCCCTGCCTTATCAAGCTATCATGCAGGCAAAAGAAACTATTTGCCAAGTTGAAAATATGAATCTGCAAAACGGAATCGAATTGGAGGCAAAAAGTTGCCGACTCTCCATTAATACCGAAGAGTTTCGCCAAATGCTCAGTCATTTTGCGCAAAAAATTTAGAGAATCCGCCTGGAGAGTGAAAATTATTGTTGACTTGTAAGACACTTAGAGTTTATAAAGCATTACATTTAAAATTTGTTCGTAACCTTTTTGATATAATGGAAGAAAAAAATGGCCAATCATAAATCGGCAAAAACAAGAATTATTCGCAACAACAAAAGAAGCATCATCAACGGGGCTCGCAGAAGCCGCGTTCGCACTTTTGTAAAAAAAGTTGAAGCAGCTATCTTGAGCGGAAATAAAGAGCAAGCCGCCGCTGCTTTTAAAGTTGCAGAATCTGAGTTGATGCGTGCCGTGCGTAAAGGTGTTTATAAAATGAATACCGCTGCCCGTACAACATCTCGCTTGTCTAAAAAAGTTAAGGCTCTCTAGGCTTTATCTTTAAGTCAATTTTACTTGCGCAAACCATTTCCCGTTTCTTGTTAACGGGATGTGTGGTTTGCGCTTTTTTGTGCTCTAACTCAGAGAATCTGGGCGACTCTGCAAAGAATCTATGTCAAGAAAATTAATTGCAATGTTCGGGGAATGTTCTGTTCTTTTTATGTTGTAATTTGAAAATAATGCCGATAACATCCTAATCACTTTTTAAGAGTTTGTTAAGAAATCTGATAAGAACTTTATCACGGATATAGATAAAATTTTATCACCGCTACTGATGAAAACTTTTATCTTTGCTATCCCTCCAACCAGTAGGTTGAAAACCTCTAACAAATAATAAAAAAGCGAATCTGTTAACAAAAAATATGTTACGTACACTTGAAAACAGAGATTTGGGGATTATCTTATTTAAGTTGGGGTGAATTTGACTTTGTTAAATCTAACTTAAAAATGTACATAACATATTATGTTGACTTGTTGAGGGTCAAATGATGTTTGTGTGCATCAACGCTGCCTCAGAAGGACACAACATGTTATGTTAACTTGGGGTTTAATTTTTGATTTAATTGGGGAGCGAAAATGGCTGAAGAAGCAATAATAAATGACAACTCTGTTCAAGACCAATGGGGGCAGATTTGCAGCCAATTAAAAAACGAGGTCGGAGAAACAGCTTTTGAGAGCTGGTTGAAACCTTTGAGCCTCGGTTCTTTCTCTGACGGTGTGATGAATATTTGTGTTCCGACACGCTTTATGAGAAACTGGGTCATCACTCACTATAGTGACCGTATTCACAAAATTTGGGAAAAGAAAAACCCCGCTATTAAAAATATTAATTTTGTTGTGCAAGCTACAAGAGATGAGGCTCCAAGCCTTTATAATCCAACTTGCCGCTCGTTGCTTAAAAAAATATCTTCCACTCCGGCACCGCAAAATATTTATCAATCCGGCATTAACTCTTTGGTCGCCAACAGCAATGACGGTGCCCTTAATGACTCATTGTCCGTACCTTTGAATCCTCAATACACTTTTGACAATTTTGTCGTTGGCAAAACAAATGAATTTGCTTATGCCGCCGCCAGAAAAGTTGCAGAATCCCGCAACATCTCTTTTAATCCTTTGTTCTTATATTCCGGCGTCGGCCTTGGTAAAACCCACCTCATGCATGCTATTGCTTGGCATATTAAACAGCAAGATCCTTCACGCAATATTGTTTATTTATCTGCCGAAAAATTTATGTACAAATTTGTTCGTGCTTTGCGCTACAAAGACACTACCGCGTTCAAAGAACAATTCCGCTCGGTTGATGTTTTGATGGTGGACGATGTACAATTTATGGGCGGCAAAGACACTACTCAGGAGGAATTCTTCTACACCTTTAATTCTCTGATCGAAGAAGGCCGTCAGATCATTATCTCTGCCGATAAATCTCCTGCCGATTTGGAGGGAATCGAATCTCGTCTTAAATCTCGTTTGGGCTGTGGTTTGGTTGCCGACATCCATCCGACAGACTTTGATTTGAGAATGGGTATTTTGAACAATAAAGCTCAACAACTGGGAGTAGATTTACCTGCCAAAGTTGCCGAATTTTTGGCTCAGAAAATCACTTCTAACATTCGTGAGCTTGAGGGGGCTTTGCGCAGAGTTGTTGCTCACTCTCAGCTCTTGGCCGATAAGGAAATTACCTTGGAGATGACGCAGGATGTTTTGAAAGATATGCTGCGCTCTTATGACAAACGCACCACTATTGATGAAATTCAGAAAAAAGTGGCCGAGTATTTCAATATCTCCGTTAAAGAAATGCAGTCTTCCAGAAGAGCTCGCACAGTAGCCAGACCGCGCCAGATTGCAATGTATTTGGCTAAACAATTGACTTCTCGTTCTTTACCGGAAATCGGCCGCAAATTTGACCGCGATCACACAACCGTTATGCACGCTGTGCGCAAGGTTGAGGAATTAATTGTTGAAGACGCTTCTTTAGCTGAGGGAATCGAAGCTCTCAAAAGAACGCTTGAAGCTTAAAAACTTTTTATCTTATCCCGGCCGAAGATTTCTCTCGGCCGGGATTTTTATGCTCATTTTATAAAAACTCAATTTTAAAAAGTTGTTGACGACTCATTGTTTTGACTTCTGATTTCCAGAGTTTGTGCTAAAATTGTGGCCAATAACAACTTAATATTACGGATCGAAAAAAATGAAATTTATAATCGAACGCACTAACCTTTTGAAAACTCTCAGCCATGTTCAGAGCATTGTTGAGAAAAGAAATACCATTCCGGTTTTATCCAATGTCAGAATCGAAGCTTTGGGCGACGGTATCAGCTTTAAGGCTACCGATATGGACACCGAAATTACCGAAATCGCTGATGCAAAAATTAATGAAACAGGTGCCACCACCGCTCCGGCTCATATGCTTTATGATATCGTCCGCAAGCTCTCTGACGGCTCCCAGGTGGAACTTACTTTCCCTGATGAAAAAGGACAACTCACAATAGCTTCCGGACGTTCTAAATTCTCTCTTTCTACCATCGGCGTTGAAGATTTTCCGGTTATCTCCGGCGACAAACTGCCGACCTCGTTTGTTATGCTTAAAGACGAACTCAAGGATGTCATTGACAGGACTCAGTTTGCCGTTTCTACCGAAGAAACCAGATATTATCTTAACGGCTTATATGTTCATGCCAAGAAAGAAGGAGCCAATAATGTGTTGCGCGTTGTTGCTACTGACGGACATCGTTTGGCTTGCGTCGAATCTCCTCTGCCACAAGGAGCTGAAAACTTAAAAGGGGTGATCATTCCTCGTAAGACCGTTACTGAAATTCGCAAACTTTTGGATGATAATTCGGTTGAAAATGTTACCGTAGAGGTTTCTGAAAATAAAGTTCGTTTCTCTTTGGCTGATATCACTCTTACCTCTAAACTAATTGATGGTACTTATCCGGACTATGAAAGAGTTATTCCGACCGACAACGACAAAAATTTGGAATTGAATGTTAAAGATTTGGCTGCTGCCGTTGACCGTGTTTCCGTTGTGGCAGAGAGGACCAGAGCCATCAAACTTCTCACTCACGAAAACAAAGTTACAATCGTTACCTCCAGCCCTGATCTAGGCAACGCCTCTGAGGATTTGGATGCAAAATATGAGAGCGAGCCTTTGGAAATCGGATATAACTTCCGCTATCTTTTGGATATCCTGGCTGAAGTTAAAGGCGAGACTGTCCGCATTTCCTTTAATGACGGATCTTCTCCATCGGTTATTCATGATACCAGTGATGCCAGCGCCATTTATGTGCTGATGCCGATGCGTGTATAAAATGGACGGCTCAATTTATAAATTCAGTCATTTTAACAGTGAAAAGTCAGGTGTTTTGCGCCTGACTTTAACTGATTTTAGAAACTATCAGTTTTTACGCATAAATGCCGAGCCAGGCATCATCATCGTTCATGGTGAAAACGGCAGCGGCAAGACCAACATCTTAGAGGCTATTTCTTTTCTCACGCCGGGAAGAGGTTTGCGCGGTGCGAGACTTGCTGATATCAAACGAATCGTCATTCCTGAAAATGATGAATATCGCCCCGAAATTATTTCGCCTCTCAACTGGGCTATCGCCGCAGAGGTTTTACGTGGAGATGACACTTTCAATATAGGCACTGCCGTTGAGCAAAACCTTAAAGAATCCTCTGATGACGAGGATGATGACTTGCGCTCTTTTGAGCGGAGAATCGTCAGAATTGACGGCAATAAAATATCTTCTCAAGCAGAGCTTGGAAAATATATCTCCGCTATTTGGCTTACCCCGCAAATGGATCGCTTGTTTAGAGGCGGAAGCCAACCCAGAAGAAGTTTTCTTGATCGCTTGGTCTATGCTTTTGATATGGAACATGCTAAGCGCACTGCCAATTTTGATCATCTTTACAAAGAATGGTATCGCCTGCTTAAAGAAGGCAGAGCTGATCATCATTGGCTCTCGAGCCTGGAAGAAAATATGGCCGCGACTGGCGTTGCTATTGCTGCTGCCAGAAGAGAGCAAATTGCCAGACTTAATACCTTTATTGAAAACGAGACGGATGATGTGTTCCCAAGTGTGCGTTTGGTGCTTGACGGCGTGGTAGAAAAAATGCTTGATTCGATGCCGGCAATTGAGGCTGAAGATAAATATCGAGAACTCCTTTGCCGTCAACGTAAAAAAGTTCTATACAATGACAGCGTAGATGGTGTTAACCGCACCGATTTTAAAGTCTTTTACCGCAAGAAAAAGATGCCGGCCGAACTCTGCTCTACCGGAGAACAGAAGTCTTTGCTTATCAGCATTATCTTAGCGCAAACAAAATGCCAAACTTTGCATAAAGGTTTTGCTCCCGTTTTACTTCTTGATGAAGTTGCCGCCCACCTTGATGAGTTTAAAAAAGAGGCTTTGATTGATAAGATAAAAGACCTTGGCGTACAGGCTTGGATTACGACAACAGATCCTGGACTCTTTTCTTCCCTCAAGGGAAAAGCACAATTTCACCAGACAAACGAATCCTCTAATACCTCTAAATTGGCTATCTGATTTTTTATTTTTTTTCTTTGCCTGATATGATTTCAATCTTTATCTTTTTCATATCTTCTTCGCTTAATTTTTTGCCCTTTTTCTCTGCGACTTTATCTGCTATTTGAGTGGCAACTTTTCGGTTTTTTCGATTAGAAAAAGCCTGATTGATACGTTCTTTATTTTTCTTGCGTATTAATTCTTTTTCTTGAATAGCTTTATTCTCTTTGTCTTTTTGATTTTGCAATTGCCTTTGAAGTTCTTGCTCTTGTTCCTGTTCTTTTTGCCGTTGTTTTTGGACTTCTTCTTGTTGTTTTGAGAGTTGCTCACTTTCTTTTTGTTTTCTGTTGAGCTCTTGAATATCTTCTGTGTTGGCAATATCCGCGCTTAAATCTTCTACAAAACTTTGCTTTCTGAAAACAATATCTTTATCAATAATTTTTTGCAGATTATTCCAAAATCTTGAATCCTT
>CALXVW010000080.1 GCA_944392185.1 uncultured Alphaproteobacteria bacterium | reverse complement strand
GCCTTCAGGCTGCAACCGTCGGCCATGGGAGTTTGTGGTGGTTGATGATGATAAATTAAAAGAGGAAATCATCAAGGCTCATCCGCACGCAAGTTTTTTGAAAGAAGCTTCGGCGGCCATTTTTGTTTGCGGAGATGAGCAAAAACAATGTGACGACGGTTTTTGGCCCATTGATTGCTCGGCGGCAACCGAGAATTTGCTGCTGGCTCTGCACGGAAGAGGGCTGGGTGGTTGCTGGTGTGCCGTATATCCGCACCAAGACCGTATAACGCACTTTCAAAAATTGTTGAATTTGCCGGAAAATGTGAAACCTTTGGCTTTGGTTGTGGCCGGATATCCGGCAAAAGTACCGCCGCAACCCAAAGACCGTTTTGAGGAGAAAAAAATTCATTATAATCATTGGTAATTAAAATACATATTTACCTAAAGGAGTTATTGTATAAGGAGCTGTGATACTCGAAGAAAGCACTTGTCTGTAGGATAGGTGCTTTTTTTATCCTCAAAAAATACTTGAAGCTTATCTTTTTTTGCCATATATTCCGTGCTTGATATGATAAGTCTAACATTTATTAATATTTATTTTTATGGAAGAAAAACTAAAAAAAGATTTTGAAATTGCAGAAAAACTCAATTCTTCTCTAACTATTCCAAGTGATTGTTTTGATTTGAGTTATTTTTTCAGAGTAAGCTGTATCGTTTGTGCTGATGATGTTTTTGCTGTGGAAGTCGCCAAATTGCTTAGAGAGAACTTTGAAAAGTATGGCCTTTATCCCAAGATTATCGTTAGATCTGATTTGGCGCTTTTGAGCCATGGAGAGCTTGATCTTGATGAATGGTGGAGATTGGTTTCTAGGATTTTGGAAATCCCGTTTGAACCCCAGGAGATTATGCTCATCGGGCGAAAAGAAATTGCCGATTATGCCGCCTCTGATGTCGTGCTTAAGGGAATTAAAGTTGCCGTAATCGAGAAGTTTATGCAAAATGATTGCGGAAGCAGAACGTTCTTTTCTTATGATGGAGAAATGCACGGAATTATGAAGTTGCAAAATTGCGATTATTTGGTGCTCTATGGCGATGATGTGACGATTGTAAAAGATGCCAAGAAAACTTGGGAACTCTTGAAGCTGATGCATGGTGACAAAGGGCCCTCCGGCGAGATGAGAAAAATTATCTATCTCGGCGGAAGAAGCAAGTTTTCTGAGCTCTTATATTCACATCTAATCAATGAAAAACATCTTTCCGAAGCGGCAATGTTGCAAAAGGTGGGAAAGCAAGTGTTTGTTTTTGGTGCCTCGGCCATTGTCTTGGACCAAGGGAACAATGTTGGTTCTTTGCTTTATGATTTGCAGCAGACAATAGGGGACAAAAAAGCTATTATGTTTTTGCCTCAACGCTATTCTCTGATTGTGAAATATTCTCAAAAACAACAATTTCCGAAACTTAATCTTCGCTATTTGGTGAGGAGGGAAACAGTTGAGGAAAGCTGCCGTTATCTTAACGGTATGAAATTCTGCAATGCAAAAGTGGCCCTCAACTTTTGGGCCCATGTTTTGCCAAGATGGGAGAAATATTCCAAGCCAAAAAAAAAGATAACTGCTTGTATGAAACCTGTTTTCGGGGTTTCTGATGCGCTGCGGCAAGAGGCAAAAAACTTGGAAAATAAATATTTATTGAAACAACGCAACCATGCCTTGCTGCGCTACTGGCAAGAATTCAAGCTTTGGCTTGATTTGCGGCGCAAAGGCTACCTTGCGGCAGAAGAATTTCAACAACTTCTGCACTTTCTTTAAAAAAAGAGGCTCACTTTTTGTGGGCCTCTTTTTTTATGGTTAGATGTTTATGATGCCTCTGGCAAAGGCATATATGGCAAAAATTGCCACCAAAACCAAAAGGCAGGCGCCAACGGCCTCGGGATTAGAGAAGGCTCTTTCTTTGGGAGCATGTTGTTTGCGCGCCCAAATATAAACCGGAATACCTAAAGCAATAATAACAACCGCCATCAACAGATAGTTTAAGCCGGCGGCATATATCAGCCACAAAGCATAAACCGAGCCGATGATTGAGGTTATCAAAGCGCCTGAGCGCTTGAAGATGATCCCTTGCGGGAATTCTCCGTCTTCACACAATTTCCACAGATATGCGCAAGAGGCCAAATATGCCGGCAAGACCATCACACTGGTGATTGAAAGCATCGTATTCCACGCATTGTTGGAGAAATATACCAACAATAAAAATAATTGCATGGCAATGCTGGTGACAATCAAAGAAACATTCGGAGAACCATTTTCGTTTTCTTTAGTGAAGGCTTTGGGGAAAGTGCCGTCTTCGGCCGCTGCCTGCGGAATCTGCGCCGTGACCATGGTCCAAGCCAACCAGCTGGTTAAAACTGATACCAGTAAGCCGATATTCATCAGCCAAGCACCCCAGCGTCCGACAATCTCTTCCAAAATTCCGGCGGTTGAGGGGTTGGCCACATTAGCCAATTCCTCTTGGTTCATATAACCAAACGGCAGTAGTGATAGCAAAACGTAGATGATTAAGCATCCGGCAAAACCTAAAATGGTGGCGGTACCGACATCTTTGGGACTCTTTGCACGATTGGACATTACAACAGCTCCCTCAATACCAATAAAGGCCCATAAGGTAACCAACATGGTGCTTTTGATTTGAGTATTCAAATCTCCCAATTTTGCTTTGGTGGCAATGGCTTCGCCCCAAAAATCAAAGTCAAATTTTGAGAAATGGAAAACAAACAGCATAATCAATATAAACAAAACCAAAGGAACAATTTTTACAACCGTTCCGATGGCGTTGACGATGCTTGCTTGGCGAACGCCTTTTAAGACCAGATAGTTAAAGCCCCAGATAATGATTGAGCCGCCAATGATGGAGGCTAAATTATTACCGCCGGCAAAATAAGGCGGGAAGAAGTAGTTGAGCGCGTCCATGGTAATGACGGCATAGCCCACGTTGCCGCAAACCTGGCACAGCCAATAAGACCAGCCAATGGTAAAACCGGCATAAGAACCAAAGCCTGCGCGGCTGTATGAATAAATACCGGTGGTTAAATCCGGTTTGGCCATGGATAAAATGGAAAATGTTCGAGCAATGAAAAATATACCAAAACCCGTAATCAGCCAGGCCAGCAAAACCGCTCCGGCAGAGGCTCCGGCAGCCATGTTTTGCGGCAAGCTGTAAATGCCGCCTCCCAGCATGGAGCTGACAACAATGGCGGCAAGGGCAAAAACACCAAGCCCGCCTGATTTGTTCTGATTTGCGGAAGGTGTTGCTCTTTTTGATGCGTGTGTTGCTTTCATGAGTTTTTCCTTTAGTTGATGATTAAGTTATCTTCCCCAAGATATTGTTATCTTGGGGAAGATAAGAGAGCTCTTTTTTAAGCTTTGGCCGGGTCGGCGTGTTCAAAGTTCAAAAAGCCCATTGCCGTTAAGCTGTAGCCAAACTGTTGGGTGATGTTGACATAGTTGTGCCACATCTGAAATTCCGAGTGCTTATCTACACCGCGAATTGAAAGCTCATGGTTCAAAGATTTGTTGAGCCACATCTCAGCATGACCTCTGGCAATATCATCATCAATATAGGTGTCAAAAAATTCAACATATTCTGCAGCCCAGCCGCCGATCAACTCACCTTTTTTGTTTTTGCCCCAACAAACACCCAAACCGGTGGCAATGGCTTTGTGCTGGTCACGGTTGGCTCCGTGGCCGGCCATGATAACCTCTAGTACCGCACCGTGTTTGAATTGTTTTACAATCTTATCGTTTAGGGGAACAATCTTGCCAAACAATTCCTTAGGAAGAACTGAAGTGTAAGGAACAACGTTGAAGTTTTCTATTCTGGCTTGCAATAGAGCAGAGTCATAGCAAAATGTTTCAAAAGGTTGGGGCGGAATACCATCATCAGCCTGGCCGGCACCACCGGTGATAAATGCAAAAGTCGGAAAGCGTACGCCTTCAGTCATATCATTTCTCCTTAAATGAGGGTTAATGTGTTTGTAAAACCAAGTTTATGAGACTGGCTGCTTTTATACCTAATCAGTGACTGCTTTTTTTCAACGAAGCTCA
>CALXVW010000079.1 GCA_944392185.1 uncultured Alphaproteobacteria bacterium | reverse complement strand
AATTCCCGGCGTGCCGCAAGAAAACATCGACGTTGAAATTTCTTCTGACGGGTATCTTACCATCTCGGGGGAAAAAACTCATCAGGTCGAGCAAAGCAACGAGGGAAGTTATTTTTCTGAAATCACTTATGGAACCGTGCGCCGCAGTGTGCCTCTTCCCTGGGATTTGGATTTTAAGAACGCTAAGGCTGAATATGAAGACGGCGTTTTACAAATTATGATTCCAAAATCTCCCTCTGAGCAAACAAAGCGCAAAAAAGTCAGCGTTTCTCGCTCAAACAAAAACAAGTCAAATAAAAAGAACTCTTAAAAAAACAGCTAACTGAAAAACGGCTGCTTGTTTTTACCGGCAGCCGTTTATTTTTTGAGGCGCTCAACCTTGTTTCTGGCTATACTCAACACCGCCTCAAAGTCATCCGTTTTATCAACCTTATTACGCCTTATAAACCCGCATTTTTGGCATTTTTGCACCAGAACATATTGGCCGCCTTTTATCTCTACATCTATCGGCTCCATCAACCCGCCGCAATCTGCCGCCCTATCACCCGGATTGATATCTACATGTTTGGAATACAAGCAATGCGGACAATGATTGGTATAGCCATTGCCTTCTACCTTTGCTCCGCAATGCTCGCAAATAAAATCTTCTTCTCGGCGTGAAAATTTTTTCATTCGCTTTTCTCTCGTTTTCTTGTGTCAAAACTATACTTGAAACTTGTAGATTTGCAAGCAATAAAAAAATACTTGCAAATTATTTTTATTTGGCTAATTATATGGACAGTCTGGAATCGGGACTTAGCTCAGCCTGGTAGAGCGCTTGCTTTGGGAGCAAGATGCCGTTGGTTCGAATCCAATAGTCCCGACCATTCTTTGGAAATCTATCCATGGTCCCGTAGCTCAGCTGGATAGAGCAACAGCCTTCTAAGCTGTGGGTCAGAGGTTCGAATCCTCTCGGGATCGCCACTTCTTCAAGCCTGGTATCTTTACCGGGCTTTTTTAAAGTTATATTTTTTTTCTTAAAGGATTTTGATATGTTGGGACATTTTAATCTGCAGGAATTTATCAGCGCTTTCTTCGTTCTTTTTGCTATTATCGATATTCCGGGCTCCATTCCCATCATCTTGGCTTTGAGAAAACGCGGGCGCAAAATTCATGCCACAAAAGCCACCATTCTCTCTTTTATGATGTTTATCATCTTCTTCTTTGTCGGAGAGGCTTTTTTGACCTTGTTTAATGTTGATATTGCCTCTTTTGCCATTGCCGGCTCTCTTATCATCTTTGTTATGGCTTTGGAAATGATTTTGGACATTAAAATCTTTCAAGAAACCGATGATGCCCCTAAAGACTCAACCTTCTTTCCGGTTGTTTTTCCGCTTATCGCCGGTGCCGGTGCGCTTACTACCCTTATCTCTATCCGTTCTCAGTACGATAACATAAATATCTTATTGGCCGTTACCGCGAATATGCTGGTTATCTATATCGTTCTCAAACTTACCAAACGTTTGGAACAATGGCTCGGCGCCGGTATCCTCTATATGGTGCGCAAGTTTTTCGGTATCATTTTGCTTTCCATCTCGGTTAAGCTCTTTACCAGCAACCTTACCCATTTGATTGACACGTTTATCCGCGCCGATAATTAAAACGAAAGGCTCCCTTCCCGGGGAGCCTTTTTTTATTTGCCTAATTTGATATACTGAGCAAAACTATAACTTTCACTGCGGCTCAAAATTAAATGATCCAGTAAATGTATTCCTACTGATGCACAAGCCTCGTTTATCCGTTCCGTCATCGTAACATCTGCTTTTGATGGTTGAACGTTGCCGGAGGGATGATTGTGTACCATGATGATTGATGACGCATGATGCGCCATTGCCGCTTTTAGAACTTCTCTCGGATGAATGGCTACACTGTTGATGGTGCCTCTTTGCATTATCTCTTGGCCGATAATATGCAATTTACTATCCAGATAAATCAGCCTAAACTCCTCTACATCTGAATAGCACATAGCCGAACGGCAATAATCAATCAGAGAATCAGTGTTCATGATTATCGGGCCGTCAAGTGATTTCAAATTCTGCCATGAGGTTCTTTGGGCGGCAACGTTTATCACCTTCAAAATCGTGACGGTATTTTCTTTTACGCCGGGAATTGACATCAACTCTTCTTTAGGTGCATTGATGACGCCTGCAAAACTTTCAAAACGAGAAATCAACATCTTGGCTAAGGGCTTGACATCTCTCCGCGGCAAAGCAATTGTCAGCACTAACTCTAATAATTCATAATCTGCCATATCATTGCCGTTGCCAAGCAAAAATCTTTGTCTTAAGCGTTCTCTATGGCCAATGTAGTCAGGTTGTTTTTCTGTCTTAATCATAAAAGTTCCTAAATCCTAGTATCTTGATTAATATGGCGGCTTATCCAGCCCTTTGGGGGAATAGGTAAATACCTCGTAGCCGTCTTTGGTGACTGCCAAAGAATGTTCAAACTGCGCGGACAAGGTCTTATCCCTTGTTACCGCCGTCCAACCGTTTTGCAGAATTATACCATCCGGTTTGCCTATGTTTATCATTGGCTCGATGGTGAAGAACATCCCCTCCTCCAACAAGGCTCCCGTTCCTTTGCGACCGCAATGCATAACATTGGGTTCATCATGAAAAACCTGGCCAAGCCCATGCCCGCAAAACATATCAACAACAGAATAACCATATTTGTGCGCCCATTCTTCTATCACGGCACCGATATCTCCAAGCCTTGCTCCGGGACGCACGACATCTATTCCCCGCATCATGCACTCATAGGTCACGTCACACAAACGTTTGGCTTTTATCTTGGGCTTGCCGGCATAATACATGCGGCTGGTATCACCATACCATCCATCAACAATCACCGTAACGTCTATATTGACGATATCGCCCTCGGCTAATTTTCTCTCATAGTCAGGGATACCGTGGCAAATCACATGATTAATGGAAATGCAGGTCGATTTTGGATAGCCCCTATATCCGAGGCATGCCGGAATCGCTCCGTGTTTGACAATAAATTCTCTGCACAAATCATCCAAATAGCCGGTGGTGACACCTACCTCAACATAGGGGGTTATATAATCCAAACACTCGGCCGCCAATTTGCCGGCTACACGCATTTTTTCAAAATCTGCCGGATTATCATGGATAACGATACCATCCTTACGCTTATAAGACACGGTTTTGTTCCTCTTCTTTAATATTGAATTGTCATTAGATGTGACAGTGTTACACTCTTTTTATCTATATTGCAACCATAACCGATAAAATTCAAACCATTTTTTGCCTCATCAAAAATTTTGGCTGCCGCTAAAGGTGAGTACTTCCAACTAAACTTAATATCTTGGCAATCTGACCTTGGAACTATCATAAAAGCATACGTACCATATCCTTTGGCTCTTAAGCGCCTCATTTCCTCAAACATCTCCAACTCAAAGAAGTTTACCTCCATCGGAAAAACCGCACTACCGCCAAATTTATGGTAAACATTGGTTACAAATACAAATGCTTTTTTACCTGCTTTATTGCTCAGTTCAAAATCTATATGCGGCAAATGGTCTTCTGCTTCCAAACGCCGGCACTCGTCATATTCCGCAAATTCAGGTAAAGCCCCTTTCAAAAAAGCTTCTTCAAACAAATCATTGTTGCGGTTGGGGCGCGCGTATATTAAACTCCCGCCTTCTTCCATAAACTCAACCTCATATGGCACTTTTCGATTGCCAAATGAAGTCGGCCCGACATAAACAATTGTTTCTTTCTTGCACATCTCGGCAATATCAAAGGCTCCGCAAAAAGCAGGATGAGAAGAATCGTCTGCAAACTTCACGTCCAGTATAATACCGTTGTATTTTCCAACCACTTTGGCTTTAATTAAATCTTCTTTTATTTCCAATTTTTATTCCTCTTAAATATAAATTATCTGAAATATTATATGATTTTCTAAATTTGGCAAGAATATGTGTTGTTTTAATTGCTTTTTTTGTAAAAAACTGCTAGACAGATGAACAAGTTTGCATTATCAATGTGAGGTTAATGTTTTTAAGATTTCGGGAAGTATAAAATGACAACAACGGTTAAGCAAATCAGAAACACCTTTTTAAATTATTTTGCCAAGAACGGACACAAGATTATTCCTTCTTCTTCTTTGGTGCCAAACAATGACCCTACCCTGATGTTTACAAACTCAGGTATGGTGCAGTTTAAAAATATCTTTACCGGCAATGAGACGGCTCCGTTCAAACGCGCAACAACTTCTCAGAAATCCGTGCGTGCCGGCGGCAAACACAATGACTTGGACAGCGTCGGCTATGATGTGCGCCACCATACCTTCTTTGAAATGCTCGGAAACTTTTCTTTTGGCGACTATTTCAAAGATGAGGCCATTGCTTTTGCCTGGGAACTTGTCACCAAAGAATTCGGTCTCCCGAAAGACAGATTGGCCGTTACCGTTTTTCATACTGATGATGTCTCCCGCAATATCTGGCGCAAGGTTTCCGGTCTGCCGGAAGACCGTATTATCGGCATCAAAACCAAAGATAATTTCTGGCAGATGGGTGATACCGGTCCTTGCGGATATTGCTCCGAAATCTTTTATGACCACGGCGAGCAAGTTTGGGGCGGGCTGCCCGGAACACCCGAAGAAGACGGTGACCGTTGGATCGAAATTTGGAACCTGGTATTTGATGAGTTTGAAGATTTACCTGACGGAACCCGCATTGACCTCAAACAAAAGTGTATTGATACCGGTATGGGTTTGGAGCGTATCTCCGCTATTTTGCAAGGTGTTCATTCCAACTATGATATCGACCTTTTTCAAAATCTGATTAAGGCTATTGCCGATATTGCCAACTCCGACCCCAAAGGGCCGCTGCAATCTTCTCACAATGTTATTGCCGACCACCTGCGCGCCAGTGCGTTTCTTATTGCCGACGGCGTTCTCCCCTCAAATGAAGGCCGCGGCTATGTCTTGCGCCGTATTATGCGCCGCGCCATGCGCCACGCCCACTTGCTCGGGGTTGATGAGCCAATGATGTACAAGCTCTTGCCTGCCCTGCAAAAGGAAATGGGCGAGGCCTACCCTGAACTTTACTCTGCCGAGGAGCTTATCAAAGAAACCATCAAACTGGAAGAAGAGCGTTTTATCCGCACCATGGACAAAGGTCTTAAACTTTTAGATGAAGAATCTTCTCACCTCAAAGAGGGAGATACCTTAAACGGTGAAACTGCTTTCAAGCTCTATGACACCTACGGATTCCCTCTGGATTTGACCGAAGATGCCTTAAAAACCAGAGGTATTAAGGTTGATACCGACGGTTTTGACAAAGCCATGGCTCGCCAAAAAGAAGAAGCCCGCAAAAACTGGGCCGGATCAGGCGATGCCGGAACCGAAAAAATCTGGTTTGAGCTCCAAGAAAAACTCGAAGCAACCGAATTTTTGGGTTACAATACCCTTAAATCTGATTGCCAAATCACCGCTCTGGTGCAAGACGGAAAAGAGGTTCAATCCGTTCAAGGCGGAGACTTCTACCTGCTTGCCAACCAAACGCCTTTCTACGGCGAGATGGGCGGACAGGTCGGTGATATCGGCACAATCAGCGGTGATAATTTTGAAATCCAAGTTACCGACACCAAGAAAAAACTCGACGGTCTTCATGTTCATGTCTGCAAGCTCTTGAAAGGTGCTGTTTCTGTTGGTGACACTGCATGTTTCCACGTTGATGAAGACAACCGCCACGCCATTGAGGGCAACCACACGGTTACCCACCTGCTCCACCGCGCTTTGCAGGATAAATACGGCAAAACCGTTACGCAAAAAGGCTCTATGGTGGCGGCTGATCGGATGCGTTTTGATATTGCCTATCCTAAACAAATTTCCGAGGCTGAAATCAGAGAGCTTGAGGATACCGTCAACAAAATGATTCGTGCAGATTACGCGGTTACCACCAAGCTGATGAGCCAAGATGAGGCCGTTAAATCCGGCGCCATGGCTTTGTTTGGTGAAAAATACGGTGATGAAGTTCGTGTTGTTTGTGTTGGCGATGATGTCTCCAAAGAATTGTGCGGCGGTACTCATGTTAAACATACCGGAAATATAGGCTATTTCAATATCGTCAGCGAAGGTGCCATTGCCGCCGGGGTACGCCGTTTGGAATGTGTGACCGGTGCCGCAGCCGAGAAATTTTCTCAGGATATTGAAGACAAGCTCCACAGAGTCAGCCATGCTCTCAAATCCAGTGTTAATGATATTGAGGCCAGAGTTAACCAACTTCTGGAAGAAAAGAAAGAGCTGGAAGCTAAACTCTTTGAGCTCAAGAAGAAACTTGTCAGCAACAAATCTGCTGACAACTCCGACAACTATGAAGATGTCAACGGCATTCGTTTTGTTGCCAAGATCTTGGAGAATGTCTCCACCAAAGAGCTCAAAGCCTTTGTTGACGAGGTCAAGGCTCAATATCCGCAGAATCTTTTGGTGGCTCTGTTTACTGCCAATGAGGGCAAGGCATCGGTTGTTATCGGTGTCAGCGAGGATTTGAAAGACAAACTCCCTGCCAATGAGCTCATCAAGATTGTTGCGCCTTATGTCGGCGCTCAGGGTGGCGGCGGAAGGCCTGACATGGCTCAGACCGGCGGCCCCGATGCAACTCGTATGAATGAGGCCATCCAAGCTCTCAAACAATCCACCCAGGCGACGGCCTAGAGGCGTAACTCCAGTGTGAGCCGCAAGACTAAAAAAAGCCTCTTCATCTGAAGAGGCTTTTTTTACGGCTTGCTACCGAAGCCGGCAGTGGCAGTGCGAACGCGCACCTCGATAACTCCGCTGTGATCCGCCGGTCAAGCGACCGGAGGCAAAACTTAGCTGGTGCGGACGCGCACTCCGATAACTCCGCCGTAATCCGCTCAACTCACGATGTTCGTTTCGCTGACATCCGTGCCATATTCAAGCAATCTTTGCCCTTACGAATAAATTAATTGCATTTTAATCTTTCTGCTCTAATATCATTTCCGCAGGCGCGAGTTGCTCCTGCGGAGTGTCAGAGCTCCTTACAGATAAAAACTCCTCTTTTGGGGAGCTGCCGATA
>CALXVW010000078.1 GCA_944392185.1 uncultured Alphaproteobacteria bacterium | reverse complement strand
ATCTTGCAGGAGGCTCAGCTCGCTCTAGAGCTTAATGCTTTGTAGGGCCTCAACAATCGGGATATCTGCCGGAGCAAAAGTATAGTTTTTGAGCTCATCGGGAGCTGCCCAGGCAATGCCCTCGTGTTCGTTTGATGATATTTCTTTGTCTTTGGCTACGCTGGCAAAATAGCAGTTAATATCTATATGGCCAAACTCATAGTCATAAGATGATTTCATGAAAAACTCACCTATGGTGGCATCTATGCCTAATTCCTCGTTTAATTCCCGATGCAGAGTTTGGGGCAGGGTTTCTCCTTTTTCTTGTTTGCCGCCTGGAAATTCCCAGTGATGAGCCAAGGATTTGCCCTCGGGGCGTTTGGCGATAAAAATCTTTCCGTCTCTGATGATAATAGCGGCAGCAACCGTGGTCATAGTTTTTGTTCCTTATTTTCTTAAAATATTTGAAAGCCATTTTAAGAGGGCTTGCAAAAGAGTCAATATCTATTAAAATAACAGCAAGATGATTTGAAAAGGAGCAATGATGATGAGAGCTTTTTTGGTGGTTTTCTTAATGGCAATTTGTTTTTCTTCTTTGGCTTTGGCACAGGTGGAAGCCCCTGTTTCAGCGCAAGCCTCGGCTGCGGCCGAAAATGAGGCAAAGCCAGAGGAAATTTTAACTCAAAAAGAACAAGATCGGTTGAGAAAACAGGAGCGCATTGCCAAAGAGCGTTCTGAAGTTACCTCACGCTTTACCCGCAAGGCAATCGAGCGGGCAGAGGAGAGGGAAAAAAGAGAGCTTGAACGTCAGCAAGAACGAGAGGAGAGAGCTTCTCGTTTCCAGAAAGAGGCCATGGAAGAGGAAGAGCGCAAAGTGGCAGAGCAAAAAGGTCTGATTGAGGCAGATGTTTCCGATAAATCCCGTTTTACCCTCAAGGCAGAGCAAAGAGCGGCTGAGCGTGCTCGCAAGGAGCAGGAAAAACTCGACCGCAAAAATCGCCGTCGGTACGAACGCGCACGGCGATAACTTCGCTGAAATCCTCTCAACTCACAAAGTTCGTTTCGCTAATCGACGGTGCCTTAACTAAACAAATACTGCCCTCTTGCATAAATTAATTGCATTTTAATTTTTCTGCTTTAATATCACCACTGCAGGCGCGAGTTGCGTCTGTGGAGTATAACGGCTCCTTACGAGAAAAAAGAACAACTCCTTTTATGGGGAGCCGGGGGTATAAGGCTATGCACGAAGAACCCGGACTGTTCTCGTACAGTTTCGTCTTGCTGCGTAGGTTTCGCGTTTTGCGCTCAACAACTTCGCTTCGGTCACTTGTTTTCTAATTTCGTTTCGCTTGCTTACGCTTCACTCACTCAATCAAGAAAACTTACGCCTCTTGTGGTAAAATCAACCGGAGCAGCGGTTGATTTTATCCTCGAGCTCCCCGCCTTAAATTTATTTAGGGCGGTTTCTTTTTTTCAAGAAATTTAGGAGTTTAAAACGATGAAGAATTTTTCTTTTATATTGCGAAATCAAATCGCCTCACAGCTTAGGCAGTTGAGGTTTGATAGAAATTTATCTATCAGCAATATTGCCTGCGACTGTGATTTATCCGTTGCCAACATCGATGCCATTGAGCGCGGAGAACCTCTTTCTTTTAAGAAATATCTCTGCCTCATCAGATACTATCGCAAAAAAATATATATCCAGTTAATCGACTAAATAAAAAGCTCCGCTTATCTGCGGGGCTTTTTCGTTGTTTTTAAAAGATATTAATCTTTTTTTGATATTTTTAGCTTATGCTTCTTAGGATTTTGGGCTTATTTATACTTAAGGAGCATAATTAAATGAAGTCTAAGAAAGATATGGCCGGAAAGGATATTTTGGAAGCCGGCGTTAAGACTGTTGATGATTTGAATGTGGCCATTGACCGGGTGAAAACCGCTCAGGAAGTCTTGGCAACTTATTCTCAGGAACAAGTTGATAAGATTTTTGAGGCTATGGCTCTGGCTGCCAATGATGCACGTATCCCATTGGCCAAAATGGCGGTGGAAGAAACAGGCATGGGCGTGGTTGAAGATAAGGTTATTAAAAACCACTTCGCTGCTGAGGAAATTTATAATAAATATCGTAATGTTAAGACCTGCGGTGTTATCGAGCGTGATGATACCAACGGCTATATCAAAGTGGCAGAGCCTATCGGCGTGATTGCCGGTGTTATCCCTACCACCAATCCGACTTCTACGGTTATATTCAAAAGCTTAATCGCTCTCAAAACCAGAAACGGTATTATCTTTTCTCCGCATCCGAGAGCTAAAAAATGCACGATTGCGGCGGCAAAATTAATGCTCGATGCCGCTGTGAAGGCAGGCGCTCCGGCCAATATTATCGGCTGGATTGATGAGCCTTCCATTGAAACCACTCAACATCTTATGAGCCATGAGGGAATCGCCTTGATCTTGGCTACCGGCGGCCCGGGAATGGTTAAGGCTGCTTATAGCTCCGGCAAACCGGCTTTGGGCGTTGGACCCGGCAATACTCCGGCCATCATTGATGAAACTGCCGATATTAAAATGGCAGTTAGCTCCATTTTGATGAGTAAAACTTTTGATAACGGTATGATTTGTGCTTCTGAGCAATCCGTCATTGTTCATAAAGATGTTTATGACGAGGTCAAGAAAGAATTTGCTTATCGTGGCGCTTATATCTTAAGTGCTAAGGAAAAAGAAAAAGTGGCCAAAACCATCATCCAAAACGGAAAGGTGAACTCGGCTATTGTGGGCCAGCCCGCTTATAAAATCGCCGCTTTGGCCGGTGTCAAGGTGCCGCAGGAAACCAAGGTTTTGATTGGCGAGGTTTCAAAAATCGGGCCAGAGGAAGAATTTTCTTATGAAAAACTCTCTCCCGTTCTGGCTATGTATAAGGCTAAAAGTTTTGAAGATGCCGTTTCTGATGCCGCAGAGCTTATTCATTTCGCCGGCAGAGGTCATACCTCCGTTCTTTATACGGCCGAGCATAACCAAGATCGAATAGCTCATTTCAGCGATCAGCTTGATACCGGGCGTATCTTGATAAATACTCCGGCTGCACAAGGCGGAATCGGCGATTTGTATAACTTTAGACTGGATCCTTCACTGACCTTGGGCTGTGGCTCTTGGGGCGGAAATTCAACCAGTGAAAACGTGGGAGTAAAACATTTGGTCAATATTAAAACCGTGGCGGAAAGACGTGAAAATATGTTGTGGTTCAGAGTGCCGCCAAAAATCTATTTCAAGCAAGGGGCAACAGGTTTTGCTTTGCGTGAGCTGAAAGGTAAAAAGAAAGCCTTCATCATCACGGATAAACCGTTGTTTGGTTTGGGCTATACCGACAAAATTACCAGCGTGTTGGAAGAGTTGGATATTGCTTATCAGATTTTCTCTAATGTTAATCCGGATCCGGATACCGACACAATTGAAAATGCGTTGAAAATTGTCAGAAACCTTGAGCCTGACGTTATCATTGCCTTGGGTGGCGGCTCACCGATGGATGCGGCCAAGATTGTGTGGTTGATGTATGAACATCCGGAAGTTTCGTTCCATGATTTGGCAATGCGTTTTATGGATATTCGTAAACGTGTGTGCACTTTCCCGGATTTGGGTAGCAAGGCAATGCTTATCACCATTCCGACAACTTCCGGTACCGGCTCTGAGGTGACACCGTTTGCCGTTATCACGGACTCTGCAACTCATGTTAAATACCCGATTGCAGACTATGCTTTGACACCTAATATGGCCATTGTTGACCCGGATTTGGTTAAGACCATGCCCAGAGGTTTGGCAGCCGCTTCCGGTATTGATGCTTTGACGCATGCTTTGGAGGCGTATGTTTCTATTTATGCTACGCCGTTTACCAACGGAATTGCTTTGGAAACCTGCAAAATGATTTTTGATAATTTGGCAAAGTCCGTAAATGACGGGGCCAATAATCCGCAGGCCAGAGAAAATATGCATTACGCTGCGACCATGGCAGGTATTTGCTTTGCACAGGCATTTTTGGGCGTTTGCCATTCCTTGGCTCATAAACTGGGTGGCGCCTATGGTATTGCCCATGGTGTGGCCAATGCCATGCTTATTTGCCAGGTTATTAAATTTAATGCCAGCGAGAAACCTACCAAACAGGGAATCTTCTCTCAATATCATTATCCGGAGGCCAAGCACCGCTACGCCGAAGTGGCAGACAGCTTGGGACTTGGCGGAAAAACCGATGATGAAAAAGTTGATAGGCTGATTGAGGCTATTCAGAAACTCAAAAAAGAAATCGGTATTCCGATGTCTATCAAAGAAGCCGGCGTTGATGAGAAAGTCTTTATGGATAATTTGGACAGTCTTTCAGAGCTTGCTTTTGATGACCAGTGTACCGGTGCTAACCCGCGTTATCCGCTGATTAGCGAGATGAAGGCTCTTTATACGGCCGGATATTACGGAAAAATAGAGTAGTTTCTAAAGTCAGAAGTTTTAAGGGAGGGTTTGCCCTTGTTGCGAAGGGTAAAACCTCCCTTAATTCTTGATTGAAAAACATCTTTTATTTTTATGAAAATTTTGTTTGCATTTTAAATTTGATTGGTATATATACTTTTCCAACAAAACATATTGCCTCATCGTCTAATGGTAGGACAGCAGACTCTGACTCTGTTAATCGTGGTTCGAATCCATGTGAGGCAGCCATCAAAAAAACAGCCCCGTTTCGGGGCTTTTTTATTTTAAATAATCATCGACAGGAAAGGTGATGTTGTGCTATGATAAAACATTGTTGCGAAGGGACTTGATATGTGGCGCAATTTGCTTTTGTGTTTGGTGTTTTTTTCTCTTTCCGCTTGTGTTTCTTATTATGAGGAATATGAGCAGAGCTACTACGTGCCAAGCAGCGGCTATTCTTATTATACTTCTCCTTTACGTCTGCGCGGCCTGAGCGAGAGGGATTTTTATATGCTTGATAATTATCCCGGGGATTATTTTGACACTCAATTTTGGTCAGGCATCAGCTCTATCAGCCGTTTTGGTATTCATACCATTTTGCAGGCTGTTCCCAGATAAATTTTTTTAAAACCAGGTTTGTATCAGCTTATTGCTCTTGACAAATCATCAGATGATAATACTTTAAATCTAGAGTTTGATTTAGAGGATTTTTGTAAGGTGAAATTGGATTTTTCCGTTGTTGATAAAGCGCTTCAGCTTAATTTAGAGGGAGATTTTATCGGCTATGATAACCCTGAGCTTTTGCACAAGTTGCAAGAGGCACTTTTGCGAGCAGATGTCAAAACTCTTTCAATCGACGGTAAAAATCTGCAAAAATGGGATTCTACTTTAGTCGTTATTTTGTTTGAGCTTATCAAACTGGCAGGGGAAAAGAAAAAAGATGTTCGCCAGCTTAATTGGCCGCGAAACCTTTCAAAACTCCTTAACCTTGCTTTTTCGGTTGACCGCAAGCCGGAACGCCCCAAGCAGACAGATGAGGGCTTTTTGGAAGAAGTCGGCTCGTTTACTCTTGATGTATGGGCCAGTATTCAAAAAGGTATGAATTTTATCGGCCAGGTGTTGCGCTCACTCGGCAGGCTTTTTAGCGGGAAAGCTGTTATGCGGCGGGTGGATTGGTTGTTTGCCTTGGAAGATTGTAGTTATAAGGCTGTTGGAATCGTTTCTCTCATCAGTTTTATGGTGGGGTTGATTTTGGCCTTTGTCGGCGCTATTCAGCTCAAAAATTTCGGTGCTCAAATCTATGTCGCCAGCCTGGTGGCAATCGGTATGACCAGAATTATGGGTGCTATTATGGTCGGCGTGGTTATGGCCGGGCGCACCGGCGCCTCTTATGCCGCAACCATTGGTACCATGCAGGTGAATGAGGAAATTGACGCCTTGAAAACAATGGGTATTCCGGTTACCGATTTCTTGGTGCTGCCGAGAATTGCCGCTCTGACCTTAACTATGCCGCTGTTGGTGATTTTGGCCGATTTTATGGGGGTTATCGGCGGGGCCTCGGTTGGTATCGGAATGCTTGGAATCTCGCCCGAGGAATATTGGAACTATACCTTAAAAGCTCTTGATATGGAAAATTTTTTGGTCGGGTTGTTCCATGGCTTGGTCTTTGGTATTATCATCTCTATTTGCGGCTGCTATTTCGGAATCTACTGCGGGCGTAATGCCGATAGCGTTGGTAAAGCCACTACGCAGGCCGTGGTTTCGGCCATTGTTTGGATGATTGTGGCAACAGGTATCATTACTTGGATTTTTGAGGTGCTTGGAATATGAATAAAGGCGAAGCGCAAATCATTGTCAAAAATCTGACCATTGCTTATGGGGATTTTGTGCTGCTCAAAGACCTTGAGTTTACAATCAACAAAGGCGATGTCTTTATCATTATGGGCGGCAGTGGTTGCGGCAAGAGCAGTTTGCTTAGGGTTTTGACCGGTTTGGTACCAACCGCTAAGGGCAAGGTTATTATTGACGGCGTGAATTTTTCCGATGCTTCTCAGGCTCAAGCCGATGAAATTATG
>CALXVW010000077.1 GCA_944392185.1 uncultured Alphaproteobacteria bacterium | reverse complement strand
AAGTGTGAGTTGGGAATAACATGTATTCCGACAGATTGTTCGGCATATCCGCTTTTGTCGCCGCCGGCGAATGCATCCTATGAAGAATGTACGAGTTGTGACAGCGATGTTGTTAAATATCGTCTCATAAGCTGCAATCCCGGTTATTATGACAAAGAAAGTTTTATTTGTGAAAACAAGCAACTTTGCACCTGGAGTGTGAAATAAGATGGTAACACAAGAGATTATAAAAGGAGAAAAACAATGAGAAACATATTATTAGCATCAGCTGCTGCTCCGGCATTACTATATGCGTTGCCGTCTCAAGCACAAACCTGTACGGCCGCCCCGAGTTGTACTACATTAGGCTATACCAAAACTGCTTCTCAGTGTAGCGGCAAGTCCTACACGCGTTGCCCGTTTGATACCAGCAAATATGCTTGTGATAGCGCAACATCATCGACAGAATGCTATAATCTTGGGTTTATAGACAGCAAAAAGAATTGTGCCGGTGATTATATTGCATGCCCGGGCAATGACACATATGTTCGTTGTCTAACAGGAGCAAAGGTTGGTGATTTGAAGTACTCTCTGCGCACAGAAGATCATGATGGCTGGTTACTTTGCAATGGTGGGGATTATGATGAAAAAGAGTATCCTGAGCTATATGCGGTTATAGGTGATACGTTTGGTACCAAACGTCCGAACTATAATGGGTTTTTCTTAAAAGGAGTAGCCACGGAGACAGTAGCCGATTTTGCAAAGGGTCAGCTGGACAGCTTACCAAATATTAAAGGTTCAATAATGATGCTGGGGCCGAACCGTGCATCATCTTATGGTACGGGGGCTTTCACAGTCAAAGATTCAGGCATGAAATGGGGCGATGGTTCTGGTAGCGGTACCAAATCAGCAGGATTTGATTTTGATGCATCTAGAAGTAGTTCTGTTTACAAGGGAACAATTCAAAATATTGATGGACAAGGAAATAAGACAACATCAATGGTTAACGTCAATAAAGTTATCCCCGCCAACTATCCGGCCAATATCTTTATCTATGCCGGTCGTAAAATGTCGGGTCAAACAACTTGTGAGCAGTCTGGGTATCTAAATTCAGAGCCTAAAGGATATTATTGTACGGAAAAAACAGTTGGCAGCACCAAATGTTATACGAGCTGCAAACCCAAAACAGTTTTAGAGCAATGTCAAGAAAAATACCCTGGCGAGGCTTGCAGTTCTTACGATATAACTAAATGCTATGCCAATTCAGAAGGGTGGTGTTATCGGGCAGAATATGATGATTGTGGAGAATCTATGACTACATATGGTTCAAGTCCAAGTGCGATAGAAGATGAAATTTGTCTTCCATATGCAGGCCAACTCATTAAGAGTTGTTTCTTAGATGAATATTGTATGAGTGTCGATTATGGAATTCGCATCTAAATAATGAAAGATATAAAAGTAAAAAGCTTCCAGATTACTCGCTATGTTTGCGTAAATGAAGGATTGTGTCCGGCAGTCTTTCAAGACGAAAACAAAATTTTTACTCCGGTTCAAGAAGGGTTAGAAAGAATAGCTGATTTTTGGCTGCGACAGACCAGAAAAATCTTTCCGGAGATTAAACCGAAAGATATCATTATCTATGGAGATTTAATGGGTTATGTCTACAACTCCTTAAGTGAAGTTTCAATAGGCATTTTATCAGAACTGCCGCAAGAATGTTTGCCTCATATTGATGATATAAATGAAACATTGGTAGCTAATGAGTTTGCATATAAATTTTTACTACGCCCGATCCATTGTCGATTATTGCCTCAATTATTCACAGGGATTCCGAGCTACTCCTTGTCACAAAAGAAATGGATTATTCAACCTCAAAGAAGAGAGTTCAGTTTCACGACAGAGGAGCTTTGTCAGGCTTTTCCAGAATATCAGATAGGAGTTCATTTCTTTATAGATTCATTGCCCAAACATGAGAATGGTCTGTTAACTATGGAATCTTGTAAGATTGTTGAGAAATATTTGCAAGACTTGGAAGCCGAGGCGATGGATTTATGGAAAAATAGCTCAGAACATGAGTATAATTTGGGCTATTTGCTCTGGAGAACCTTTAAAGAGGTTGGTGGTGTAAGACATTTTAATTTGCTTCTTTCCAAGTCTTACAACTACAATATTAATGAGTTAGAGCAATGTTGATTACTCAAAATCCCAGAGAATTAAGCATGGAGGAAAATCTTGAGTGGCTAATTAAGCCCAAAGCAGAGCTTGATTCCCGCCTATTTACAAAAGATAATCGTTTATCGCCCAATATTCAAAAAAGATTACTGCATCGAGCGAATGTATTGTTTCAAGTTTGCGTTGCTCCTTTAGGTGTTTTTACAATTAAAGATGTTGTACTTTGTGGGTCAACAGATTCCTACTTCTATAATCCTTTTTCTGATATAGATATGGTAGTGCTGCTCAAGTATAATTGTGATGAAAAACTTTTTGGAGATAGTTATCGGGCTCATCGTTTTGCCATCATGAGAGTTAAAAATTTTTATGAAAAAAAGCGAGTGCTTAAATTAGATGGGCGTTTTATAGATGTAAAAACAGCTCTTTATATAAAAGAGAGGCAATTGTTTTCTGTTTTAAATAATGAATGGATAATAGAGCCGTCATCCTCTGTTATGGAAGGCGTGGACACCTCAAAAGTTTTGGCAGATGCACGAGAAATATTACACAAAATGGAAGATATGAAAATAGATCAATTTGAAAGAATTGACGGTAAATTTAAGATGGAAGATTTGCGAAAGATGCAGTCTTTCTACAATGAAATTGTTGCCATGAAAAAAACATCCGCCCATAATTTGCTGATAAATAAATTATTAAGTTATGCCGGATGTTTACAAGAATTCCAAAAATTCTATCAGGAGGAGGCGATAAAAACATTATCGCTTTAAGAAACTATGGTAGATTTGCGTGATGAAAAATTACTTGCCAATATTGAAAGATTGTTAAACCCACAACCAATTTTGAATCCTCATATATTTGCCGACAATGGCTTAATGCGAGAAGATGTGAGACAACAGATTTTAAAACAGGTCGATAATTTTTTATCTCAAAATATCAAACAACTACCGGGAATAGATTGGGAAGATGCATTTCTTGGAGGCTCATCCGCGTCTTATTTCTGGAAAGAGGATTCAGATTTTGATATATGTATTAAACCAAAAGTTAACTACAAAAAATTTTTTATAAAGGAAGAAGCAGCAGCGCAGCTCTATTTGGAAAAGCATGTAAAAGCAAATAAAAGAAAAAAGCATATTCATCCTTATGCAAATAATCGTCAATTAGATATAAAAGTTGGCATTGAGCATTTACGAGAAATGTGTGGAGCATATTCGATCGTCAATAATTGTTGGATTGTTAAGCCACAAAAAAATGGTATGGCATTACCAACAAAAGAGCAAATATATGAAACAGTATTAATCCGCAAAGATGAGATTCTGCAAGTGATAAAAGATTTCTCATATAGAGATATTTCACAAATAAGTTTTGAAGATTTAAAAAAACTAACAGATTTTTATGATGAAATTCTTAAGAAGCCCTATAAAAATGAATTTGAGTATATAATCATTAAACTTCTCAGATATGATGGCATAACATTTAAGCTTAGAGATTTTTGTGCAGAAGCGATTGCTAAAGTTTTATCAATTCCCTTACCAACAGAACAGAAAGACTAATGCCTTTTTTCAGAGAAGAATTCTTTAGCTTTATCAATGATAGAATCTTTTTGTGCTAGCTTGGAGAAGATACGAGTTGGCGAAGCTGGCATCGGGTCTGTTTTGGTGATTTCCAAATATCCGGGCTGTGGGCGAAAAACGATATGCTTGAAGGCGTATAAAACAAAAATTCCGCTAAAGAATGAGAAGGCCAAAACAAAGACAATCGGTCCCCAAAGCTGCATGAAATAGGAGATGACAATAGGTCCGCCCATCATGCCGATACTTTGCAGTAAGATGAGCATGCCGCTGGCTTCCACCCGCTCATCATCGGTGATTTTATCGTTAAGATGAGAGATGCAGATAGGGTAGATGACAAAAGCTCCGGCGCCGAGCAAGAGAGCGCAAAGCGTGAGCATAATTCCGCCGTCATCGATAAAAAATTGCAACCACGGAGCAATCAAAAACAATCCGCCGCACAGCCACATCATCACAAAACGCCGATCAAATTTATCAGAGAGCCTGCCGACGGGAATTTGTGCCAACATTCCGCCCATAATGCAGAAGAATAAAAACATGGATGTGTCATATAAATTAAGGCCAATCTGTTCGGCATAAACAGGCCCCAGAGTGTAAACATTGCTAACCAAAACACCGCTGATAATGCAACCAACCACGCTCATGGGAGCGATCTTATAAATCTTGAATAAAGACATATGTTTGTGGTGAGCCATTGCCGGAGTTGGCTGCCCTGTGAGGCTGACAGGCACCAAAGCCCAGGAATAGCAGACGGAAATCATAATAAACAGAAGAAAGCCTGAAGTATCAGGAATATTGAGCAATAGTTGACCGGAGGCCATGCCGCAATAGGTCATCACCATATAAACAGACATGATGGTTCCGCGGTTTTGGTTATTAGAACAGGTATTAAGCCAGCTCTCAATGCACATTAGGCCGGCAGCCAAACAATATCCCTCGCCAAAGCGTAAGACCGCCCAAAACCAAGGATCAAGGTAAAGCGCGTGCAACAAAACCAGTGAAGATAAAATGGATATATAACCGGCAAAGGCTCTCACATGCCCAACCTTGTTGATGATATGAGATGATGTAAGTGAGGAGACAATATAAGCCAGATAATAACAAGACAAAACCAAGCCGGTATAAAAAGTCGGAGTATTTGCCTCATTAAGACGCACGGCCAAAATAGAAGAATTCAGGCCGTTGGCGATATACATGATAAAAGTGCCGACAAAAAAGGCCGCCAAAGGGGAAAGAAGTTTTTTCACCGCTTTGAGTTTACCAGCAAAATCCGGCATAAGTTATCCTGTCCTTTCAATCCCCTTGGGGCAAAACTTAGGCAGCAGTTTTAGCCTCAGCTTTGAGCATAACCTCCGGGGCTTCAATACCCAAAAGATACAGATTAAGTTTTAAAATATCCCTAACCAATTTTGCCAATTTGAGACGAGAAGAGGCCTTGGCCTTGTCTGCCTCGCTCATGATGGGAGAGGTGTTGTAAAATCCGGAAAAGAGCTGTGCCAAGTTGTAGACATAATCAGAGATAATGCTAGGCTCTTTTTCTGCTTCTGCCCGTGCAATAATAGTATTGAGCTGAGCAATTTTAAGGCAAAGATCACGCTCTTCTTGGTTGGTGATGATGATATCGCCGAATTTCAAGCCGGCATCTTGCGCCTTTCTCAAGATAGAGTTGATACGGGCAATGGCGTATTGAATATAGGGGCCGGTTTTGCCGTCAAACTTGGCAAAATCTTCAAGCTCAAAAACATAGCCCGAAGCGGTATTGTTTTTAAGATCTTGGAACTTGATGGCACCAATGGCAATTTGGCTTATCATTTTTTCAATATCTTGGGCGGAGAAACCTTCAACTTCATCAGCTGTTGGGGTAGATTCGCGAACTTTGGCAATAGATAGGTTGATGAGGTCTTCAAGGTTCATCACGCCGCCGTCACGAGTTTTGAAAGGCTTGCCGTCAGCCCCGTTTACGGTACCAAAGCCAATATGTTTCAGGACTGTTCCGGGAGCCAAATTGAGCTTCTCAGCCACTTCAAAAACCTGCTCAAAGTGCAAGGATTGCCGCTTATCCACGACATATAAAATTTCTTGTGCGTGCAAGTCATCATAGCGCATTTTAATGGTTGCAATATCGGTAAGCTGGTAGCCAAAGCCGCCGTCGCTTTTAACCAAGATAACAGGGGGCTTTTTGTCATCACTCAAGCGGATAATGGTAGCACTGTCATCAAGCTCGGCAATGTGGCGGTTGCGGGCCATTTCAACAATCTTGCCGCAGGTTTCATGGGCGTCACTCTCACCGAGCCAGAGGTCAAAATGAGCATCCAGAAGCTCATAATTTTTCTTAATAGCCTCAACCGAGACTTTGCGCAAATGCCGCCATGCTCTTTGATATTCGGGGTTGCCGTTTTGGAGTTCTGCCGTGATTTGGCGGGCTTTTTCTTTTGCCGCCTCATCTTCTTTGCAACGGATATTTGCCTTTTTGTAGAAGGCAGATATTTGGTTGATGTCATAACTTTCGGTTTTGGAGAGGTCACCGTCTTGGTTGATAATCTCAGCCAAAATCATGCCCATCGGTGTACCCCAGTCACCCAAATGCACATCAGAGACAACATCATGTCCGGCAAAAAGCTCAATTCTTCTGATAGCCTCACCGATAACGGCTGAGCGTAAATGGCCAACGTGCAGAGCTTTTGCTACATTGGGGCCGCCAAAGTCCATCACGATTTTGCGAGGATTTTTGGTCTTTTCAACGCCAAAACGCTCATCAGCGGCAGCCTCATTCATGATTTTGGCAATAAAGCCATCAGCAAGTGATATGTTGAGGAACCCGGGGCCGTCAACCGAGATTTTGGCAAAGTCTTTGTCTTTTTCAAGCTGGGCTGCGATTTGGGAAGCAATCTCTCGAGGATTCTTGCGTTCACTTTTGGCTAGGGCCAGAGCGCCGTTACACTGAAAATCGCTCAAATCCGGGCGGTCGGAAACTTTAACAAAAGCAAATTTGGAATCAAGGCCCAAAGCATTAAAAATATTGACCATTTTTTGATTAAGAATATTTTCCAAAGACATGATTTTCTCTCTAAAAGCCAAGAATTATTTTTCACATTTGAAATAAAAGTGGTTAGGAACCAGTAAGCGGCAGGTGAAATACGTTTGCTTAACCGGCACGGCGTGTGTTCCCGTGTTTTCAGATTTGCAAACATCATCTGCAAGCTTCTTAACATCTTCATAGGGGGTATAAAGACTATTGTAGCAAACGGCAGGGTTTTGCGGGGTGGATGCCCCCACATAAAGGCTCTGCGGTGTCTTGGCGCCTGCCTCGCGCCTACGGTCAACAAAGGGCCTAAACTGCGAGCAAGACGAAATAAAAGCCGCCAAGAGAATGATGTTTATAAATTTTAATCTGGACAATTAAAAAAACTCCACTAAATTAAAATAAATTTTATCACACTATAAACGAAGAAGAAGAAAATGCAAGAAAACAAATATATCGGCGATGAAAAAATGCAAAAAATGCTTGAGCACTACAAGTGCCAAACCCCGTTGGAAATTGTCAAAATGCGGTTTGCCGGCGCCATTTGCAGTCCAAATTTGGAGCTGCGCCCGAGTGATGTAATATCTTCTTTCTGGCCCAAGGCAGAGACACCAAGGTTGCAAACTAAAGATGAGGCTGATTTGTTTTTCAAGTTTTTTATGGGCTTGTGGGACAACGTTTTTGAGAAAGTAAAAGCCAACAAAGTTAAATTAGATAAAATTCCCTTTGGCGATTTGGACTATTATTGTCAGCGTCGTTTTGCCGAGGTTGAGCAAGGCTATGTAGAAGGCTTTTGGGGTGGCAGGGAAGATGTAAAGATTCCAGCCTTTTTGGCGGAGGTCATAGATTCTCTTTCTGAACTGGCAGGGGTTTATGCAAGCCTTGGCAAAAAATTAGCCAAAGGCAGCGATAAAGAAGAGATTATGCAGGCGCTTCGCTCGGCCGATGCCATGGTAGAAAAAGCAATAGCTTTCATTATTGAGAGTTCTGTCCTGCCAAGGATAGAAAGCCTCAAACGCACGGTTAATTAGAGATAAAAGCTTGACATTTCAATAAATAAGATGCACATTCAATCAAGTGATTGAATTTTGTAAGGAGTATCTTATGGAGTTAATGGAAGGTCTTTTGACCAGACGTTCGGTTCGCCGTTATCAAGATAAAAAGATAGATAAAGAAACGATAGAAGAGATAATCAAAGCGGCGCAATTTTCCCCCACCGCGCACAACCGCCAGCCATGGGAATTTTTGGTGATTGAAGACAAAGAATTTTTGGCAGAGCTGCGCCACATTCAGCGCTGGACCTCTTTTGCCAAAGATGCGGCTTGTGTAATTATTGTTTGCGGAGATATTGAAAAATCCTTCAACCGCAACAAAGAAGACGAGAAATGGAGTTTTATTGATGTTGACTGCGCCATTGCCACTCAGAGCCTGATGTTGGCGGCCTGGGCCAAGGGAATAGGCAGTTGCTATTGCGGCGCGGCCCCCATGCAAAGAGTGGTGGATGCCCTATCAGAGCGGTTGCAATTGCCCTCGAATATTCGCCCGTTTGCGATTGTGCCTTTGGGCTACCCGGCAGAAACCCCCAAGCAGCCCGATGACCGCTACCATCCGGAAAAGATTCACTGGGAAAAATGGTAATAAAAATAGAAATCGCTTGAAAAAATCTAATTTAATGGTAAATTATTGGCGATTAAAATACGTATGCCTGTGCGGGGCGTTCCGCACTAAAGTTAAAGGAAGGAAAATAATATGACGATTCGCGTTGGTATCAACGGATTTGGGCGTATTGGCCGTTTGGTTTTTCGTGCCGCTCAGAAAAGAAACGATATTGAAATTGTAGGCATCAACGACTTGATTGATGTTGACTATATGGCTTACATGCTGCGTTATGACACCATGCATGGCCAATTTGATGGCACCATTGAGGTAAAAGACGGCAAATTGGTCGTAAACGGCAAAGCTATCCGCGTAACAGCCGAGAAAAACCCTGCAGATTTGAAATGGAATGAGGTTGGTGCGGACTATGTTGTAGAATCAACCGGTTTGTTCCTCACCAAAGAGAAGGCTCAGGGCCACATTGATGCCGGTGCAAAATATGTTGTAATGTCTGCTCCTTCTAAG
>CALXVW010000076.1 GCA_944392185.1 uncultured Alphaproteobacteria bacterium | reverse complement strand
CCGGAGCATCGGTTGTTTTTCTTCCTCCAGCCCGAGCTACCATTAAAACATAAAACCTCGTACTTTTTGAGTATGTTTTTTTTGCTACTCTCCGTCAGAGTAAAGCCCTGCTTTATTCTGACGGGCGGGTTCTAACCTCTAACGTGTTTTGCTTATCCCTACAAAATAAGGCCACCGTTTACTTGGATGGCCTTATCCTCCTGACTTTGGGGAAAGTCAGACTACTTTTTTGCAATAATATTTTGCGAATCGTTAACTAACCGAATCTGCGGGCAGAAAGGGGAGCTTTCTGCCCTTCTAGTACACTCACTTTCAATATATGCCTTTATTTCCAAGGTTTTTATTTTGAAAACTATTTTCACTCACCAAACTTTCAAAACACACCCTAAAGTTACAAATAAGCATATATCAAATTAATAGTTGCAATTTTAAAAGAAAAAAACAAGTACTTTCTATCTATATCTCTATAGATAATTAGTTTTACAACCGTTTAATCTTACCAAAATTATTTACAACATGGGACGATGATTGATAATGTCTTTAATCCGATTTTCCGCTATCTTTACATATTCTTGACAATTATCAATACCAACAAAATTTCTTCCAAGCTTTGTTGCCGCAACACCCGTCGTCCCACTTCCCATAAATGGATCTAAAATCATTGCCCCTTCTTGTGTCGACGCTTCAATAATTCTTTCTAACAGCGCCAACGGTTTTTGAGTGGGATGCCTGCCAAACTTCTTCTCTTCCGGCGGTGTGGCAAAAATAGACCAGACACTGCGCATCTGGCAATGTGGCTTCTTTATCATATCTTTTGGAAAATCTCCTTCTTTCATCGCCTGATAATTGAAATAGTGTTTGGCTTTTTTGCTTTTTCTTGCCCAAATCAAACTCTCATGACTGGCCGTAAAATATTTGCAAGATAAGTTCGGGCTGGCATTGGGCTTAAACCATATGATGTCATTTAATATATGATACCCTAACTGCATCATGCCAAAGCCACATGGATACAAACTATGATATGTGCCCGAGACCCAAATCGTACCATTGGGCTTTAATAAACGTTTACATTCTGACAACCATTTTTTGTGAAATTCATAGTTGGCCTCAATCCCTCCGTCTTTGTCCCACTTGCCTTTGTTGATTGAAACCAATTTCCCATTTTGACAGCTGGTGCCGACATTTGATATTAAATACGGCGGATCGACAAATATCATATCAAAGGTTTCATCTTCAAAACCTTTTAATATTTCAAAACTATCACCTAAATATAGTCGGTAATTATCTTGCATAGCTTCCCTTTCCTAACTTTATTATTACGAAAGTGGCTGCTAAAAGCAATATAATATTCCCCTTATCCCCCGACAGACAAATCCTCAAATAACAATATTAGGCGCAGGCTTCATAAATTTCTTCTCTCAGGTCTTTGACAAATCTCTGAATATTGTGTGTATGGCGTACATATTCAATAGCAGCTTCTGCTTTTTGTGCATACAACTCATCATTTTCCATCAATTCTCTGATAACAGGAATAAATTTATCAACCCCGTCAAAACCATCGCCTAAAATATCTCCGACACAGCCGCCAAACTTACTTGCTAAGTTTTCTCTTTCTACGGCTGAAACAACTGCCGTACCATAAGATAAAACCTCCAACCACGAAATCGGGATGCCTTCCCAAATGGCCGTATTTACCAAAACTCTGGATTCTTCCAAAAATTTCTGCTTCTCGGCACCATCTACATGGCCCACAAAATGTAAATTCTTAACTTGGCCATTCATATACGTCCCTAACATCCGCTTGTTATCTTCTGCAAATCTGAAAAAACCTCCCAAAACATAAAAATCATACTCCGGCATCCTCTTGGCTATTTCACAATACAACCATGCTCTTTTTTGCGCTTCCAAACGCCCCAGAAAAATAACCTGTTTCTTCTTTTTCTTTAAATCAAACTTAAAATCAAAATTAATCTCTATCGGATTGGGCAAAAACTTAACCGGCGTATCCGGCGGTAATTTATATAGCTCTTTGGCCAAACTTTCCAAACATTTGCCTTGGCTTATAAACCTGACCCTTCCTGCCCTTGACCAATTGCAAACAGTTTTATATATTTTGGCCTTAAAAAAACAAGGATCTTTTATTGTTTGCATGGTTCCTATAACATTTTGCCACGCAGACATCGGCCGCGGATCTTGTATCCACAAAATAAGCTTCTTACTTCTATCCGGCTCTTGCTCCAAAATAAAATTACTTACCAACTCTATTGATAAATAGATGTCATAGTCTTGTTTTTTTAACCACTTTTGAGCAAAAATTTTTAATTTAGGCAAACGATATAAATCTACATCATCTTCATGATATTGTTGTACCTCAAACCACTTTTTCTTGTTCTTGCCCAACAAAACATCTATCTTTATGTCTTCGTTCGGAATATATCGGCAAATATATTGGCGCGCCAACATTCCAAAACCTCCAAATGCCGTGCCGGCTCCTCCAAAAAATTCATTAATTATCAAACCTACTTTTAGGGGACGGTTTAATATTTTTTGTGTCTTTTTTGCATACCTCCCCCAAATATCTTTTAACTTATGACGACATTCTTGACCCCACGGTTTTTTACGACCGTTGTAATGTATGATTTTAGCTGCCTTTCTTTTGACCCTTTCATGCTTGGCATTGTAAACCATAAAATTATAAATACTGTCTAGCTCTTTTATCTTACCTCTTAATACTATGTTGATGATATCTTGATCTTGAAATGTGATTTTATCTTGCAATTCCTCCGTTGCATCAAACATCTTTTTTACCATGCCGTCTTGGCGTATCTTGGCTAAATTCAGCAATAAAACTCCCGCATTTACATATAAATCATCTTCTCTTAAACCTATCTGCTTCTTATACCCTTTCTCTTCAATATACCCGTCTCTAACTCCCCCAACATAATACCCTTCTAATGATGTGTTCCACAAATCTTCCAGTGATCCGTTGACAACTAAATCCGCATCCAGATAAAGCGCCTTATCTGAATTGGGCAAAATATCGGCTATAAGATAACGAAAATATGTTTCTATGGATATATAGTCTATATTTAATTTCAATTTTTCAAATTTATTCATGTCCGGAACAACTATATTTAGACTCGTTCCGGGAAAACGATGCACTATCTTTTCCAGCTTCTTTTTATTTTCTTCTGTTAAATCATTGATCATTACATATATGCAAGTCTGCATCTGTTTATTATTACTCAAAAGAGATACCAAACAAACACAAAATTTATCAATATACATATTATTAATTGCAAAGAATACATTCATAGCACTATACCTCTAAAATTGCTGCTATTTAAGTGTATTTGCATTTAATATAAAATCAATAGTTTTTTATTTAAAAATTTATTTTATTTCAGAAACACATCCAAAGGTTGTGCTCTCCATAATAAAAATGCCGCCTTAAATAAAGGCGGCGTTTTTATTATCAATATTGATTATTGTTGATTATTGTACGTTAAGGATAATTTCTTCCTCCGTCTCGGTCGGAGATGCTACAACCTCAACAGTACTTGTTGTGCAATTCGCCTGTTTACAATAAGGCTCTTTTTCATAGCTGACAGAAGCTGTTGTCTTGGGCTCATAAACTGTTTTATAGGTTGTCTTCTTATAAACAACCTCAACAGGTTCACGGGTTTCTCTTACCTGAGGAGCGCATCCTCCGCAAGTGGTTTGCGCTGCTGCACAACCGCAGACCGTGCCGGTGCATGTTGGTTGAACCGTAGCAACCTCTACCCGTGGCTCACGATAGCGAATAACCGGAGCTTGATGAATGCGACGAACGTAGCGATAGCAAGTGGTTCCGTCAAAATAATCGCAATTTTGCGGACGAGCCTGAACATTCTGATAAACAACGGTTTCTTCAACCGGTTCATCACTCTCAAAGCATGCACAAGCAGAAAGTGCCAGTACTGCCGATACAATGATAAGTTTTTTCATGAATTCTATCCTTGCTGCAAGTTAAAAACGTTTCGTAAATTTCCGATATTTTTGTTTAAATATAGCAATTATTTCAAAAAAATCAACTATTTTCTTATATTAGCCTCTTTTTTATTTATAATATCCTAATTTCATAACCCTGAATTAAATATTCTTTTCCATCATGCGTTATCTTTTGAGTTTCTTCGCCAATATTCACTGCGAAATCTAGCTTATTTTCTCCTAGATAACGGCGGTATACCAGCAACTTTGAATTAACTTCCAGCTCTTGATAGCCCCCATATGCAAGAATATCTGATTTCTTTCTAAATTCTGCCCACCATGATATGTGGCAGCTTAAGTCATTTCCTTCTTGCAAAATCAACTGTGGACGCACTTCCGAATCGCTTTTTTCTCTGCATCCTTTTATCCCCCATTCGCTGCCATAATAAACAGACGGGATTCCCGGCAAGCTAAATAATAATCCGTAAAGTGCCTTTAGCTGGTGTGGATTCTTTAGCATCGTGGCGATTCTTGAAACAGCGTGATTATCCAAAAAACTATACAGTTTCAGCCCCTCATAGATACCTTTTCCCGCCTCAAACTGCCGTTTCAATGCATGAGCGAGCTCAAACATATTATTATCATTGCAAGATGAATATAAAGCCTTATAAAGCTCATAATTGGTACAGCTGTCCAACATTTGCGGATTAACCAAGCGGCGATAATCCCCAAAAACAGTCTCCCCCATCAGCCAAAATTCTGGATTGCGGGCCTGACACATTTGTCTTAGCTCTCTTAAAAAGCCATGGCTCAGGTAATGAGCGACATCCAACCTCAAACCGTCAATCCCAAACGCATCCTGCCACATGGCTACGGCCGAGAGCAGATGAGCTCGCACCTCCGGGTTGGCCAAGTTTAGCTTCACCAAATCATCGCAGCCGTCCCAGCCTTCATAGCAAAAACCATCGCCATAGCGGTTATCGTGACTGAAATCAAGCCGAAACCACGAGCAATATTTTGAATCTGATTTATGTTGTTTGACATCCTCAAAAGCCCAAAATTTTCTCCCAACGTGGTTAAACACACCGTCTAAAACAACCTTTATGTCATTTTGATGCAAAAAATTTACCAATCTTTTGAAATCTTCATTTTCGCCCAAGCGTTTATCTATCTGAAAATAGTCAATTGTGTCATAGCCGTGGGCAACAGATTCAAACACCGGACCAAAATACACGGCATTTATTCCCAATGATTTTAAGTGCGGAATCCAATCATAAATCAGATTTAGCCTCGAAGATACTTCTCCCTCTTGGCTATTGGTCATGGGAGCGCCGCAAAAACCCAGCGGATAAATATGATAAAAAACGCTCTTTTCTGCCCACATTCGGCGGCCTATTCTTCAACCGGAGCAGGATAGTGAACCGGACCGCGTTTTTTTTGCTCTTCTTTTGGCTTTTCTACTTTGTAACCACCTTTGATGCACAAACGTTTATCCGTTCCGTGCAATTTGCATTTGACAGGGAAAGAACTTTCCCCTTCTATTAAATCGCCATCGGCATCTCTTTCATAAACCGTGGTGGCGCACCCCAAACGACCGCAATTGAACTCGGCATCCAAGGTAAAGACATAGCTGCCATTTGGAAACTTGGAAACAAAAAAGTCTTCGTAGCGGACTTTATCCGGTAATTCATCAGAGGCTGGGCCGTAAATATCATCAAATGCTTTAGCCGTCTCCTCTTTGGTGATTGAAATCTCTGCCAAATTCTCACTAGCGGCATTATAAAACAAATATAAATCAGCCGGTTTGGCCAATACTGCCGCACTCCACAATAATGCCAAACAAAATGCCAGAAACTTCATCTTTTGTCTCCTCTTATTACTTTTGCACTCATCTTAAATGATAATTCTTAAAAATTAAATACTTTTTTAGCGATTATGGCTTAATATGATTTTTACTTTAAAAAGTGAGGGGACGAACATGTTGCTTAATCAGATTACAAATTCTTCAACTGCCATTGAAATTACCGGACTTACGGCTGATTCCAGAGAAGTTAAACCAGGTTTTTTGTTTGGCTCACTAAATGACGACAAATTCATTGCCGATGCCATTGCAAAAGGTGCCGTTGCCGTTTTGGTTAAAGACGATTGTTTAGCTGAAATCCCTCAAAATATTGAAGTTATTCGCTCACACAATCCGGCCAAAGACTTTGCCTTGGCGGCGGCCAAATTTTTTGGCAAAGCTCCCAAACACATTTGCGCCGTGACCGGAACCAACGGTAAAACGTCTATTGCTGATTTTATCAGACAAATACTCACTCTTATGGGGTATAAAGCAGCTAGCAACGGCACCCTTGGCTTGATTAAGGGGAATAATCCCCCCATTCCCTCGCCCAATACAACCCCTGTCAGCGTGACTATTCAACGCGAGCTCAAAGAATTGGCCGAAGAAGGCTATGATTGGTTGGCCATGGAAGCCTCCAGCCATGGACTTTGTCAATATCGACTGGGCGGTGTGCAAGTAGAAGTGGCCGGCTTTACCAACCTCACCCGCGACCACCTAGATTATCACAAAACCATGGAAAATTATCTTGCCGCTAAAATGATTTTATTCAAAGAAAATCTGATTGAGGGGGGGACTGCCGTCTTGAACGCTGATATTGACGAATTTGAACCTCTGGCTCAACTCTGCCTAAACTTTGGCAAGAAGGTTGTTTCCTATGGCTACAACGGCAAAGACATTTGCCTTATTCATGCCACACCTTTGGCTCACGGCCAACAGCTTGAAATCTCTTATTTCGGCCGTCCGCTCAAGATTGAAATTCCTTTGGCCGGAGAATTTCAAGCCATGAATGTTTTGTGTGCACTCGGAATGTGCGCCAAGCTCACCAACCGCCCCGATGAAGTTATCAAATATGTTTCACAAATTCATGGTGCCAAGGGACGTTTGGAGCTTGTCGGCCAAACTAAAGACGGTGCTGCCGTATATGTTGATTACGCTCATACCCCCGATGCTTTGGAAAATGTCATCAAGGCTTTGCGGCCGCACACCCAAAACCGTCTCCATGTTTTGTTTGGCTGCGGCGGCGACAGAGATGCCGGCAAACGCCCGATTATGGGCAAAATTGCCAATGATATGGCTGATGTTGTCTATGTTACCGATGACAATCCCCGCACTGAAGACGCCACCAAAATTCGCGACCAAATTATGGCCACTTGCCCTAAGGGCCAAAATATCCCCGACCGCGCAGAGGCTATTCGCCAAGCAATCTCAAACCTCAAGGCCGGAGATATCTTGATTTTGGCCGGCAAAGGGCATGAAACCGGGCAATATGTCAAAGGCAAAATCATTCCCTTCAGCGACCAAGAAGAAGCCTTAAAATCTTTAGCCTCATTGTAAAATAAAAAGCATCATATTTTTCACAACAAAAATTGGCACAAGAATTGCATATATTTGTGTAAGTTTAACTGTCAATTTTTGAGGTTGTGGCCTTATGATGTATGTAAAAGCTATAAAATCCGCCGCTTTGGCAATAATTACTCTGGGCTTGCTGATGCCTGTAACCGAGGCCGGTGCGGTTTCTCGCATAAAAGATATTGCCGACTTTGAGGGAATCAGAGATAACCAGCTTATCGGTTATGGTTTGATTGTGGGCTTAAACGGTACCGGCGACAATATCAAATCTGTTGATTTTACCCGTGAGAGCTTAATTTCCATGATGGACCAAATGGGCATTAATGCTCGCGGCGGACAAATCAAAGCTAAAAACATCGCTGCGGTTATGGTTACCGCAAATTTGCCTCCGTTTGCTCGTCAGGGAAGCCGAATCGATGTTACCGTCAGCGCTCTCGGTGATGCTAAAAATCTACAAGGGGGAACCTTGGTGGTTACGCCTCTAATGGGTGCCGACGGACAGGTTTATGCCGTGGCGCAAGGGCAAGTTGCGGTTGGTGCCGTTTCTGCTCAAGGTGCCAACCAATCCATCAGCAAAGGAGTGCCAACTTCTGGACGCATCCCCGGCGGTGCCATTGTTGAAACCGAAATTCCTTTTGAGCTTGAGAGCTTAAAATCCATCAACATTGCTTTGCGCAATCCTGATTTTACCACCGCACGCAGAGTGGCCGATGCCATCAATGCCATGATGGGAACCAATGCCGCCCAAGCGACCGACCCGGCAACAATCGTACTTAACATTCCCTCTTCTTATCAGGGCAAAATTGTTGATTTGATGACCAAAGTCGAGCAACTGCAAGTTCAGCCGGACCAATTAGCAAAAGTCGTGATTGATGAAAGCTCCGGAATTGTTGTTATCGGTAAAGATGTCAAAATCAACCGCTTGGCTATTGCTCAGGGAAACTTAACTATCAAAATTACCGATGTGCCGGTTGTTTCTCAGCCTTTACCTTTCTCTGACGGGGAGACGATTACAAACTATGCCTCCGTTATTGATATCAACGAGGATACCGATGCCAAGCTAACTGTTCTTGATACGGGTATTAATCTCCAAGAGCTGGTTGACGGCCTCAACACCTTGGGTGTGACCCCCAGAGATTTAATCAGCATTTTGCAGGCTATTAAGGCCAGCGGTGCGTTGCAAGCCGAAATTGAGGTGATATAATGACTGATATTTTAACCAACAGCGCCGTTTTAGATAACTCTTTGTGGAACATTAAATCTGCTCCGCAAATGAATAGCAAAGATTTGGCCAAGGCGGAAAAATCTGCCGAAGATTTTGAGGCCTTCTTCTTGACCAAAATGATGGAGACCATGTTTGAAGGGGTTTCTACCGACGGAATGTTTGGCGGCGGCAATGCCGAAAAAATCTACCGCTCCATGCTTTTTGACCAATATGGCAAAGAAATGGCCAAGCTCGGAACTGTCGGTGTTAAACAAAGTGTCATGCGCTCAATTTTAGAGATGCAGGAAATGGAAAGCAACGGATTCATTCAAGGATAGGAGTGAAGAAAATGGAAGAATTACAGTTAGATGAAATCAACGACAAAGTTGCCGACCTGCAAGATGTTATCTTAGGGTTTGCCAACTTGTTAAAACAAGAGAATGAGGCTCTGCGGAATTTTGACGTCGAAGCCGTCAGCAATCTCTATGAGCAAAAAGCTAAGACCGTTTCGGCTTATCGTTCCATGAGTGCTTTCTTCATCAAAAACCAAAAATATTTGGCTGAAATTGATGCCGAACTCAGAGATGAATTAAAAGAAGCCTCTTTGGAGCTTGATACCTTGCTTAAAGAAAATGAGCTTTTGCTCAAGGCTAAAATGGAAACCAGCAAAAAAGTGATGGATACGATCATCAATATTGCCAAGGTTACCAATAATCGTAACGCAACTTCTTATGGCGCGCACGGAAATTACTCTCCGCTGGATAACAACAAGAATGCGCTGGCCATAAACAGAACATTGTAAGAAGGAGGTTTATTATGGCTCTTATTCCAGGATTATCTACCTCGCTTTCGGGCATGAAAACAGCCCAGGCTCAGCTGGACATCATCGGCCGCAATATTGCTAATGTTGACACCGTTGGTTATACGCGCAAAACCGCACAACAGGTTAACGTCATCAAAGCCGGCAACAGTATGGGCGTTTCCTTAGGGGAGGTCAGACGTAGTGTTGATGAAGGTTTGCTCAAAAGCTATCTTTCCTCAAACTCTTTAACCAGCAATTATTCTGCTCAAAATGATTATTTGAGCAAAGCAGAGACCTTGCTCGGCACACCGCAGGGAAATAACTCTCTTTCTGCCAACGTGGCAGATTTACAAGCGGCTTTTGATACTTTTACAAACGATGTCACCTCTTCTGCTAACCGTTATAATCTCTTGAACCAAGCAAGTACCATTACTTCGCGCTTAAACTCCATTTCGGTTGAAATTCAAAAGCTCCGCGGAGATGCGGATTTGCAAATTACCGATGCGGTTGACCAGGTGAATGATCTCTTGAATCAGATTGACAACCTCAATGATGAAATTGTCAAATATGAAATCTTGGGTTATGAGGGAACCGCCGATCTTTTGGATCAGAGAGACGAAGCCTTACGCGAGCTCAGCGGTTTAATTGACATCTCTTATTTCAAACGTGAAACGGGTGCCATTGTTATCCAAACCACAAACGGTATCACTTTGCTTGACAATGATCCGCACCTTCTCTCTCACAGTGCGCTGACCCAAGCCAGCTCAACAACAACTTATGCAGGTGGCGGAATCAATGGTATTTATGTCGATGGAAAGGACATCACCGCCTCTATTAAGGGAGGAGAGTTGCAGGGATTAATCCAAATTCGTGATACCACCCTTCCCTCTTTACAAAGCCAATTAGATGAGCTGGCCGGAAATTTGATGGAGCAAATCAACCAAGTTCACAATCAGGGAACTGCTTATCCTAATACTCCGGATATTTTGACCGGTACTCGCACCTTTATTCAAGGTGCAGACGGCTCTTATCCGCAAAGTATCCGCCTAGAAAGCGGCGATGTGCGCTTTACAATCTTTGATGCCGAAGGTAAACAAGTTTCCACCACAACCTTAAAAGGCGGCTTGGGCTTTACCGAAGGTTCTGTCTCCTATATGGCTCAACAAATTCAAGATTGGCTGCAATCTGCTGACGGCCCAAATCTTCCACAGGCTCAGGTCTACATCAACAACAGCGGAAATTTGGTCATTGATACCGGGGACAGTAACTATGGCTTCTCCATTGTAGATGAGGCTTCCTCAACACCGGGGTCTGCTCAGCAAGATGTTACCCTCTCTTTTGATGCCGGAAACAATGGCTTGTTTGCACAATCTTATCAAGGGTTCTCAAGCTTCTTTGGGCTTAATGATATGTTTGTTAAGCAAACCGGAGACTCTATTTATGATTCAAAAGTTGTCAGTGCCAATGCTAATCTCGGGGTCAACGAGATGACCATCTGGAGTTTCTCTGACAGTACTAACGGTTTTAACTTTGGAACCATCACCATCAGCCCCAATGACAGCTTGAGCGATATTGTTAATTCTATTAACGAAAACCCCGCTCTTAATGGTTCTATGAGAGCATCTTTGGTGCCAAATGGCAGTGGCTATATGCTAAGAATTGAAAACCTTAACGGAGATCAGCTCGAAATTACGGAAACTCAGGGTAATGATTTGCTTGGGCGTTTGGGAATGGCTCCTTCATATGTGAACACTGCCCAAACCATCGTAGTTCAAGAAAACCTTATGACTGATCCGGCTTTGATTTCGGCCAGCTCGCCTTCTTTTAATGCCTCTACCGGAAAATATGTGATGAGCCCGGCAGCTAATAATATTGCCAATGCCTTGGCTCAGGTCTTTACATCATCTATTACCTTTAAGCAATCCGGTACTATTGCTCAGACCCAAACGACTTTGGCAAACTATGCCTCAACCTTTGTCGGCAATATTGCCTCGCAAACCAGCACCATGGAAAGTTCTTTAGCTTACCAACAAGAGCTGAC